>NZ_VFVA01000010.1:0-169307 GCF_006442155.1 Mesorhizobium sp. B2-4-14
GCGGGGCGTGGGGGCGGGTGGCGGTGGGGGTGGGTCTCGGGGGGGGTGGGTGGGCAGACGCCGGGCGCCTTTGTGCGCCACGTGTTCCAATGGCGCGCCGCGCTGGTTTGTCGATTGTTCGTCTGGCAAGCGGCAGCCCGATAACCGATCTCTAGATAGGTTCCGATGTCCAGCCGCGAATGGGTGGGGGGTGGCGAAGCTAAGGCTTCACGTTTCCTGCGATGCGCACGCGATTTTACCCGACTCACGACTTCACTCCCGTCATGTTCACGCCGATGTCTCAGCGAAAAACTCGAGAGGGATTTCCGGAGGAACCCGTCCGCCTCCAGCAGAAGGACAAACGTATACGCGGCAGCGGACGCTTTGCGAACGCACCTGCTTCAGCCGCGAAGTGGCCTAGCTACTCCAGAACTCCTAGAAACCCTCTCAAGAACGCCAACCCACCCGCCAAACTGCGCGAGTGCCCTCAAAGCTGTACATTAGTAAAACCGAAAATTAGGGATTTGTAAACTATAAGCTTGCCGATAATTGATCAAGGGGCGGGCGCCGGCCGTTCTTTGACGGCAATTGCTGAAAATTGTTCTTGAGAAGCCTGGACTTAACGTCTCCTCTCCATCTCTAGCAGTGTCGCAAATGCGATCAAGGTCGAGCGTGGCACTCCTCTGACGGGACGCCAGTTAGGACCTCGGATCAATGTTTCTCGATCTTGACGACACCTGGCAAATAGGGGTGAACTAATCGAGGGGCGTCACGGACCGCCGCACGGAGCCGACGATTCACAGATGACAAGCCGCAAGCGCGTCTGCCTCAACATGATCGTCAAGAACGAGACGGCGAACCTGCAGCGCTGCCTCGGAGCGGTCGCCGACCATATCGACTGCTGGGTCATCGGCGATACCGGCTCGACCGACGGGACCCAGGATTTCATCCGATCGTTCTTCGCTGCCCGCAACCTGCCGGGCGAGCTGCACGAATTCCCATTCCACAATTTCGAGCAGAAGCGGAACGACCGCTGCTCAGCTGAAGGAATAGCATGAGCACCATCGGCCTGTGCATGATCGTCAAGAACGAGGCGAAGGTCATCCTGCAATGCCTCGCCAGCGTGCTACCCCTTGTCGACTATGTGCTCATCGTCGACACGGGTTCCGAGGACGGCACGCAAGACCTGGTACGCGGCTTCCTCACCGATCACAATGTCCAAGGCGCTGTCATTAACGAGCCGTGGCGGGACTTCGCGTACAACCGTACCTTCGCTCTTGACCGGCTGCGTGAAGTCGAGACGGTCGACTATGCCATGATCATCGACGCGGACGACGTCGTGGTCCTAGACGCCGACTTTGATCCGATCGGGTTCAAGTCGCAGATGGAACATGATTTATACGACGTCGAGGTGTTCCATGGTGGCATTTCGTTTTATCGCCCCCAGATCTGCCGCAACCGGCTGCCGTTCTCCTTCAAGGGCGTTCTGCACGAATATCTCGAGGCCCCTCCTGGCCATCTCACCCGGGAGACCGCCAAGGGCTTTCGCGTGGCGACGGGGCGTGACGGAGCACGCAGTCAAAACCCGCGAAAGTACCAAGACGACGCAGCGGTTCTTGAAAATGCTCTTGCGACAGAGACCGACCCCTTCCTGGTTTCGCGGTACACCTTCTATCTGGCGCAGAGCTACAGGGATTCCGGTGAGCGTGAAAAATCGCTGGCGAAGTATCTGGAGCGCGCCGAGCTGGGTTTTTGGGGCGAGGAGGTCTATGTCAGCCTGCTCGAGGCGGGCAACCTTATGGCAGCGATGGGACGGCCATTCGACGAAGTCGTTGCCGTCTTTGAGCGTGCGGCGCAGCTCGTTCCCGGCCGCGCGGAGGCTCTTCACGCCGCAAGCCTCTATTGCCGCAACAAGGGCCGGAATGCGGAAGGAATGGAATTTGCGCGTCGAGGACTCGACCTTGTTCAACCCGCCGGCCTTTTTATCCAGCCCTGGGTCTATGATTACGGCCTG
Organism: Mesorhizobium sp. B2-4-14; assembly: GCF_006442155.1. NCBI lineage: Bacteria > Pseudomonadati > Pseudomonadota > Alphaproteobacteria > Hyphomicrobiales > Phyllobacteriaceae > Mesorhizobium > Mesorhizobium sp. B2-4-14. The sequence goes on from NZ_VFVA01000010.1 coordinate 1,994, forward strand.
CTCGACGAGTTTGCTATCAATGCCTACTGGGCAGGCGCTTACCGTGAATCGCTCGACTCCTGTCTGAAATTGCTGGCTACCGACAAATTGCCAGCAGACATGGCGAAGCGTGTGGTGGCCACCGCGCGCTTCGCCGCCGATAAGCTCCAGGTCAGTGAGTCTCCAAAACTTGGATCGTTCGGAACAGAGAGCTTGATCGACCAGCACAAGCTTGTCCGGCAGCGTTCGTTGCGGTCGCGAATGGAGGGCACGCCGCGCATCCTGGTGGCAATCCTGGCAAAGCAGAAAGAACCGGCACTGCCGCTTTATCTCGAGTGCATCGAGGCGCTCGACTACCCGAAGGCGTCGATCGTCCTGTATATCCGAACAAACAACAACACCGACAGGACCGAGCACATATTGCGCGAATGGGTGGAGCGCGTTGGTGACCTCTATGCCGCGGTTGAGTTCGACGCCTCAGACGTGGCCGATAGGGTCGAGCGATTTGGCGAACACGAATGGAACGAGACGCGCTTCAGGGTGCTTGGCCGAATCCGCAACATAAGTTTGCGGAAAACTCTCGAGCACGACTGCGATTTCTATTTCGTTGTCGACGTCGACAATTTCGTGCGTCCGGCCACGCTACGCGAGCTTGTCGCGCTCGACGTGCCGATCATCGCTCCCTTGCTTCGCTCCATCTCTCCCGGACAATACTATTCGAACTACCACGCCGAGATCGACGCCAACGGCTACTATTTGCAGTGCGATCAATATGGCTGGGTGCTCCACCGCCACGTGCGCGGCGTTATCGAGATGCCGCTCGTGCACTGCACCTATCTGATCCGCGCCGACGTTTTGAGCGAACTCACCTACGAGGACAGCACATCGCGGTATGAGTACGTCATTTTTGCCGATAGCGCCAGGAAAGCCGGCGTCGTTCAGTATCTGGATAACCGGCAGGTCTATGGCTACATCACGTTCGGCGACCACGAATATCATGTGAGCGACGGGATCGAGCGCGCACGGGAGTTTTTGCACAATGCGGGCGATACCAACGTTTTGGTTAGTCCCATGCCGCCTGCCTCTGGGCCGATGCCAACTCGACCTGTCCAGCCGATCGGTTCGCCGAAAATTCACGTGATAAACCTCGACCGCAGCGTCGAGCGCTGGAGCAGATATCAAGAGAATAACTGGCATCTGATGCACAATACCGTTCGTGTATCGGCTTTTGACGGCGCGTCCCTCAACAGGGCGGCGCTTATAAAGGAAGGTCTGATCACTGACGACTGCGCGTATTCACCGGGCGCTCTGGGATGTGCACTTTCCCACGTCAGCCTGTGGAAGCTCTCGATCTCACAAAACAAGCCAATCACGATTTTTGAAGACGACGTTCGATCGTCATTTCGATTCGTAGAAGAATCCACCAGTATCATGTCTCAAGCACCCGCCGACTGGGACATGATACAGTGGGGGTACGTATTCAACCCATTATTTCTTTGGTTAGATTTTGGTTTCTCCAAAGCCAAGATTGAATTTTACGACCGCCGATATACTAATAGAACTGCCTTGTTCCAATCCGATAAATTCTCCCGATCCCTTGTCAGGGTAATGCACTCATTTGGAACCCAAGCTTACACAATCACGCCAAGAGGCGCACGGGTGCTTCTTGAGAAATGCCTCCCTCTGCGAAGCAGACGGATACCATTTCCTGGAACCGCCGTCGTTCTCGATGACACAGGTATCGATTGCGCGATGTGTGCGGCCTATGGCTCAATGCAAGCTTTCCTTAGTATCCCACCACTCGTCATTCATGACGACAACCAAGCTTCAGATCGATTGGCGACGGATCGGCAGTGAGCCTCAAGACTAAGGAGGAATTCCCCACGTTTGACGGACTAAAGCGAACTTTCACCGTGCTAGGGTAGAGAGTGCGACGTCCCCTGTCGTGCCTCTCGGCGAGATATGGTAGCACTGCTGGTGGGTTCGCCCGCCTGTTATTTGACGCCGGCGGGATTGGCCGTCGATGAGGTGCATTCGATGACGCAAGGCACGCCTGATGATTCCCGCGAAGCTTTCGCGCGTATTTATCAAAGCAACGAGTGGGGCTCCGCGGAATCGCGCTCCGGACTCGGTTCAGCGTACGCGACGACGCATCGCGTGCGAACCGTATTGCCGATGCTTTTCCGCGCGCTGGACGTGAAGTCCATGCTTGATGCGCCCTGCGGCGACTTCAACTGGATGCGCTTCGTCGACTTGGGCAAAACGCACTACATCGGTTGCGATATTGTTCCGGAAGTCATCGAAACGAATCGCATGCGATACGCGAATCGCGAATTCCACGTGCTCGATCTGACTGCTGATGTGCTGCCGAATGTCGACCTCATTTTTTCACGCGACTGTCTGCAGCATCTGACCGAGTCCGATATCTGGCGTGCGCTGCGCAACGTCAAGAGGTGCGGCGCGCGCTGGCTGTTCACCTCAAGCCATTCGACCTCAACGCAGGACATTGCGCCTGAAACGGGCGGATTCGGATTTCTCAACCTACAGCAACCGCCATTCTCGTTGCCGCTGCCACTCCTGGTCATGCCGGAGGAACATTACGCATCGAAGGCGATGTGTCTGTGGGACATGGCGCAAATCGGCGCATGAGGAACCATGCAATTCCCGTTTAAGTGCTCCCAGCGAAAGCTACATAGCAACTTACATACTGCTTGAAGCGTTGGGTGATATTGTCGCAGGATTGTGATGCGCCCTGCAATGGACGCCAGAAGTATTTTGTGTTCAAAGGAAAAGGTTGCTCGACGAATAATGAAGCGCATGCCGGCAGAAAGTTCCGACGATGCTCCGGCGACAGTGCCTATGCGAGAAATGTTGCGGATGAGTTGCTTGCTGAGCGGGGCGAACTCGCTGCCGAAGATGAAAGTTGTAAATCCGATAGGTCGGGATGATCATCGGAACGGCTGGGCTGGTTACCGTCATCGCATTAACCTGCTCCGCCCATGTGGTTCCAGACAACGTGACCGTCGCCCATTGGAAATAAAGGCGGCATAATACACCATTCTTCAACTCGTCGCTGAATCGTCAGCGCCGCGTTCCTTCACCGGCAAAGATCGAGGCCGAAGACCGCTGCCGTGATATCGGGGAATCGTCAATGTTTCAGAATTCGGACGACATTCAGATACTAACTGTCCCGCGTGAACCGAGGCGGTACTTGATTCTGATACGCGCCGGGTCCAAGCGCCGTCCATCCTTGTTTTCTGAGCCTCTGAGTGCCCACCGGGCGTACGATGTTGGAATAAACTACTACGCAGACCCGCACCCAGATGACGCTTTCCGCACCGGAGCCGAACTCATTTTTGGTGGCGGTCTTTCAAAGATGCATGGTGCCAAACGGCTATTCGAGGCGACAGAATTGCATAACATTTATGAGGGAGTTTTTTTTCTGGACGATGACATTGAAGTCCTATTTGATCCCGATGATTTCTTCAAAATCTGTGAAGAATACTCATTGGATGTCGCCCAACCGTCTCTGACATCTGATAGTTCCTGTGTCCTCCCGCTTACGCGTCATCATCCAGGTCTAATACTCCGGACGACAAACTGGGTCGAGGTGATGGCCCCATTCTTCAGACGTGACTTTCTGCGGGAAATGCTCCATTCATTTGATTTGTCAATTTCGGGATGGGGATTGGATATATACTGGGGCCATCACCTGAAAGAGCGTTGGAGGGCAGGCGTCGTCGACAATTTCCTCATCCGACATGCGAACGAATGTAAGCCGGAGTCAGGGCCGTTTTACGACTATCTCAAAAGTATTGGCATTGATCCCGGCAAAGAGATGAAGTCAATTCTTGCTAGGATTGATACAAATCCTTATGTCGTCAGGCCGATACAATTTGTTTATCATACGTACTTTTTCCGAGCATAGTGATGGTACCCAAGACTTCGAGTTTGGCTCTCTTTGGCTCTCTCAAGGCTGAGCAGCCCGATGCTGTACAAAAGATAGCCTCGCCCACTCCTGACATCCTCTCCGCTCGCCGAGCCTTCTCCATTGGTGGATTAGTATGGTAGTTTAGACATGGGCGATCGGACACCAGGAATCGAAGTGCGACGACGAGATTTCGCTACACTCTTTGGGCGCTCGGTGGCCGCAAGCCTGATTCCTGCCGCGTTGAGGCATCGGGACGTCGTTACGGAGAGCTACGCAGCCATGGCGCCACCGACCAATCTTGATGCCCCCCTCCTCACCGCGCCCATCGAGCTTGCCGGCGACTGGGGGCGGATGCTGGAGGGCGCTGCCGTTCAGGTCGCCGAGCGGATGCGCCACGCCTGCCTCGATGGCGTCCGCCTCCTGTCCGACCGCCAGCCGACGCGCTTGCGTGTCGACGAGCACAGTTCCGGCACGCCGGCCATCTGGCTGCACCCGGACGGCAGCAGCATGGCGTGGATCATCGTCGACATCGGCGAACGCGACTGGTCGAAGCTCGCCTACCAGTTCGGTCACGAGCTTGGCCATGTGCTTGCCAACAGCTGGCAGGCGGACGCCAAGCCGGCGGCGCCCTGCCAATGGCTCGAGGAAGCGATGGTGGAGGCCTTTTCGCTGCGCGGCCTGGGTCGCCTGGCGAAAGACTGGAAGCAGAACCCGCCCTTCGCCGGCGACAACGCTTTCGGCGATTCTATCGCCCAGTACCGCCAGGACATCATCGACCGCTATACAGCGCTCGCAGACAGCCAGGGGCTCACCGGTGACGCCGCAGCGTGGTTCGCCGGCCATCGCGGCGAAATCGAGATACCGAACCTCAATCCATTCGCTCAAGCAATGGCGGTAACCATCCTCTCCGAATACGAACGCGCGCCGGACTGTGTCGAGGCCCTGGGCGCACTTAACCGCTGGCCCGGCCGCACCGGTATCCCGATCGCCGATTATCTGAAGCGATGGGAGGTGAGTTGTGCCGAACTGCAAGCCTCGCCCCGACTGCCGGTGCGTCTGCGCGAGCGCTTGGGCATCTCGTAATCAGCCAAGGGGGTGCCGGATCAAGTTCGCCCCGCAAGAGCAGGCGCGTTGAGAGCTTCTCCTGCCAATTGGCAGCCCGAGCGCGTCGTCTTGGCCGCCGATGCTGCGGTTATAGGTGAACTTACGACGACCTCTTTGCGTCGTCCTTCACGGACACGCTGATCTCAGGAGGCGGCATATCTCCTGAAGCATTCGGGAGGCTCCAGCCCGCCTGTCCCATCCAGGCCACTAGCTTTTCAACCGGTGTGCGCTGGAACCGAGACGCAAAATGCACGTTTCTCAAGATGGTCATTCTGAAGGACCTGTACGGAGGACCTGTACGGAGGATCAAATGAACATAAAGATGCTCCCAATGGGCGCGTTGACGCTTGTGATGATGATTGGTTCAGCACTCGCCGCTAACAATACATCCGCTCTCGACGACCCGGCCAAGATGTCGCCGTTCTTTACAGATGCAGGCATGAAAACATTGAGGTCGGAGGCGGATTTCAAGACCGCATGGATGTCCATGAAACCCGATGAACAGAAGGCGGTGCTGAAAGACTGCGGCGATACTACGCTTAACAAGGCGCATGCGGGTTTCTGCGCGATGGCGAAAAAGATGGGCGGCTAAACCTAGCCTCTGCGGCCAACAAAAAACGGGGGTGGACTGTTTGCCCGCCCCCTGCTTACGTCTCCGCATTTACTGCGTTTCAGCAACAACGAGAAGACGTCGGTCGACTTCGCCCAAGCCCTCCAAAAATGTGATACCTATTGTGATACCTATTGTGATACAAATGCGCGTCGTTGGCACGAAAAGAATAATAAAAACAACTTGTTATATGACGTATCGATCCCAGCCAACGGTACCATCGGGTTATTTCCAACAAATCATTGATATTATTTTATAAATCCTCGCTTGGCGACTTGGATATCACGGCTGGTTTCTTCAACAGGCGGGGAATCGTTTCCACCCGAATCATCAAAGACGGTTTTCGACGAGCGACTACGGTCCAACAGACGGCTGCGCTGACCTGCTCGCGGCGGTAGTCAGCTGCCATCGGCAGCGCCGCCGCCACCTAACCTGACAGGCCGGTCGATCGCGAAATTCTTGGAAGAAATCTTGGCGAATAGAATGCATCGTTGAGATCGGAACCGTTGTTGAAGTGCCACGTTCAACCGACGGGGGACGGCCTTCAACAGGAGAAGTTCATGCGTAACATTCTGATCGCTCTGGCTGCAGTGTCCGCACTGGCGACACCGAACCTCGCGCAATCGGCGACCGCTACGACGACTGGAACGTATATCACCGCCAAGCCTACCGATATTCTGAGCTACAACCTGATCGGGCTTAATATCGTAAATGGCGCGAACGAGACCGTCGGGGAAATCAAGGATCTCCTCATCTCCGATGGCACGCTTGCCGGCTACATCGTTTCGGTGGGCGGCTTCCTCGGCATTGGAGAGCACTACGTGATCGTTTCGCCGGCTGCTGTGAAGGTCAATTACTCCGAGAACGACAAAAAGTGGGCGGCCACCATGGACGCCACCAAGGACCAGCTAAAGGCTGCGCCGGAGTTCAAGTACGAAGGCCGTTGGAGCAAGTAGGCTTTTCCTGCGGCACCGGACGCACATTCTGGACCCTGCGGCTCGATCAGAAAATCCGCATCATGGTTCTCAGTCCAACCTGTCTTTGCGCGGCCGCTCACAGTCATTCCCGGTTGCGAACGAGACACATCGACAAGGAGACCTTTTATGACAACGGCCAAGAAGAAATCATCTGAAAAGAAAAGCGAAGCAATGCGCTTGGCGGAGACGACCGACGTATCGCCGAAGCAGGCTGACGATCTCATTCGCAAGCACGGCGGTGACAAGAAGAAGGTTGAAAAGGAAGCCAAGAATTTCAAGGCCGAAGGATAGGCTCTAGCGCGCACCTTGGCCCACTGCAGCGTCACCTGCGAATGACCGCCTTGATCGCGGCCGCGTGGTTCTCTTCATTTCCATCGAACGCGTTCTTGGCCTGATGGCTGCCTGCAGGAATCCGATCCGAGCCGTGCTTTCCGCTCGCCGGCCTCGTTACACCGGAACACGAAGCACCCAAGCGCGTTTCTGTTCAGCAGCCGGTTGGGCTGTACTGGAGAACTATCACATGAGCTTGGGCACAATCCTTATCATCATCTTGATCCTTGCATTGCTGGGCGGATTCAGCGGCCTGGGAGGCGGTCCGTTCTACGGGACTGGCTATTATGGCGGAGGCGGTCTTGGGCTGTTGCTGATTATCATAATTATCCTCGTGGTCCTGGGCCGCATCTGACCGGCAGCGCCCAGCGGGCGGCATAGGTGGCGAGTGGAAACGCACCCCGGGCGCATGTTTGGCCCGGGGAACAAAGCAGACCACGGAAAGCCGCAACGGGACGCTGGCGGGCCACAAGCGCAAGCCTGGCGGGACGAGGAGAAGTGATGAACAATGAGCTTGTAGAGGCGCCAGTCCCCCGCAAGGGCATGCCAAGTCCCCGGCTAGACGAGGCCGAATTCAAGAGCCGGTACCGGGAGCAATTTTTCGATCCGGCGTTTCAACCGCATGAGGCGGCAATCGATGCACTCGCCGAAGTCGCCTGGCAGGCCTACAGGGAGTCCAGGAAGAGTCCGGTCACCCGCAAGGCAGGCGCGGAATTTGCTGATCCTGATTACGACCTGTCGGTCGAATGGCTTTCCGCGCGTGATGCCATTCGCGATGCCCAGAAAAAATATGAGGACAGGGCGCGAACGCCGACCATCCTCATCGTCAACGGATCGTCGCGCAGTGAGCATACCTGTCCGGGCGAAATGTCGAAAAGCTTCCGGTTGGCCGAAATCGCAAGGTCAACCATCCAAAACGAAGCCCGGCTGGACGCCGAGATTTTGGATTTGTCTCGGCTCGCTTCAGAATATGGCCGCAACATTCACCCGTGCAAGGCATGTTTCTCGACCGCGGCGGCGCTGTGCCATTGGCCTTGTTCATGCTATCCCAATCACTCTCTCGGCCAGACCCAGGACTGGATGAACGACATCTATCCGCTTTGGGTCGCCGCGCACGGTGTCATGGTCATCACGCCAGTGAATTGGTACCAGGTTTCCTCGCCCGTGAAGCTCATGATGGACCGGCTTGTGTGTGCGGACGGAGGCAACCCCGACCCAACGCTCACGCACGGCAAGGATGCTACCGAGGCAAAGAAGGTCGAGATGAGCGGCTGGGACTACCCGCGCCATCTTGCGGGCCGGCTGTTTTCCGTCGTGGTCCACGGCGATGTCGAAGGCGTGGAAAATGTGCGACGGTCATTGTCCGATTGGCTCTGCTTCATGAGACTTTCGCCGGCGGGAGCCTATGCCGAACTTGATCGTTATATCGGCTATTGGAAGCCGTACGCGACCAGCCATCAGGAACTCGATGCCAACGAGGCTGTGCAAGAAGAGGTACGCAATGCCGCGCGAGCCCTCGCCGAGGCCGTCGCGGAGCGCAGGGCCGGCCGACTGAAGCCGATCGGTTCGAACCTCAAAAATCCGCACCCTAAATGACTTGCGGACATCCAGAGCAAATCGGGGCGCCTTTCGTCCGGTGTCCTGCTGCCGCCAGTGCCTTGGGGCACGGTTCTCAAGCAACCAGATCGGTGGCCGCACACCTGCACGAAAACAGGCCATTGAGCCACGCGGCACGCTATCTTGGCTCGTTATTCATGCTCAGATAGGTGGGATCGAATTCGGCGATCCCTGCCAGCCGGTCCCAGTCCGAAATCGTCACCGTGTGATTTGACCAGGCGACGACTTCTAGCCGCTTTAGGGAAGCGATCACCCGGTTCATGTGCACAACAGACAGGCCCAACACATCGGCCATCTCGGCTTGCGAGAGAGGCAGGCTGAAGCTCATGCCCTCAGTACGATTGACCACGCGCAGCCGCACGAAGAGCTCGCAGATCAGATGAGCGAGGTGCGAAGTCTTGGATCGCCGTCCCATCGCCACGATCCACTCGCGGTGGATCGCGCCATCAATGAGCGTGTCCAGCCACAAAAGGCGCGTCAGGTGAGGAGCCCGTTCGGTAAGCATCTTCAGCTTGCTGTGGTCGGCAAAGGCCACGCGGCAAGGCGAAAGGGCGACAATGCCGTGGTCCATGGTTTTTAGGAGAAATGCATGAAGATCGACAAAGTCACCGGTCACCTGCAATGAAGTGAACTGACGTCCGCCGTTCTCCAGCACTTTATAGCGCGCGGCAAAGCCATCCAATATCAAGGTGCTGTAGGCGGGGCGGGATCCGGCCGCAACGATATCCTGGCCGACGGCGAAGTCCCGACCCGTGGACATGATGCCGGCCAGGAGGGTCTTTTCCTCATTGGAAAGGTCGTCATGTTGGCTGAGCTGCAGATAAAGGGGGTCAAGCATCATCTTAGCCTCGATCGAACGCATAGGCCGCTGATGCGGATCGGGCACAACGGATGGGCGGGAGCTGCAAGGCGCCCCTCAGTTAGAGATACCACATTCTTCGAAGCTGCGCGTCTTCAAATGCTTGTCCCAGACGGCGCAGGACGGAGCACGCTCGGTTCGGGCTTACGGGAACTTTTCGGGACGCCCGACGTTCGCGGCACCATGACAATTTTCTATTTTGACGTGGAAGAGAATGGCAACCTGGCGCGAGACCGGCACGGCATTGATTGCGCTGATTTCGATCATGCCAAGAAAGAAGCCATCCGAGCGATTGTGGACATGACGCGCGATGCCTTACCGGGGATCATCACGAACTGCGAGTGACGGTCCGTGATAGGTCCGGAGCCGTAGTGGTTGGAGTTGCGCTTAATTTCGATGCAGGGGGCGCTGATCGGCGGTGATGCGGGAGCAATGTTACGAGACGAAGTGCATGCGCCGACGCTGGTGTCGGCCCGATCCTGCCGGGCCGGTGCCGTATCGTATTCTTGCTATTTATCGCCCTTCGTTTTCAGCGCGTCGCCCAAATCCCGCTTGTCGGGATCCTGCAGGTTTTCGCCGCTGGCATCGCGATCGATATCGGGGTCATCCTTTGCCGGGCGATATCCGCGAGGGCGGTTTTCCGGCGGGCCTTCCCAGCGCGATTTCTCATTCGTGGTGCCTTGCGCAGCGTTACGCGAGCCTGTCATGACCAAGCCTCCTTCGTCGTGGTGTTCGGGCATGTCCTTGAGCTGATCCTTCGTCCATGTCGTAACGGCGTGCACTTCTCCGTCTTCGTCACGCATGAAGTCCAATTGGCTGGCAGGAACAGCGACAGGTTTGGCGCCGATGCCCAGAAAGCCGCCGACATCGATGACGATTTCGGTTGCCGGGCCGGTACCATGGACGTGCGAGACGGAACCGATTTTCTCGTCGTTGGGACCGTAAATGGCGGCGTCTTCGAGAATTGTCGGCGTCAATTCGCTGGCGGTGAGCCGGACGTGATTGGTGTGATCCATCGTCATGCCTCCTCACGGGGTTATTTTTCGTAATCCCGTGAATGGTCATCCGTTCCATCCGAAATGCAGGAAACGTTCATCGGTCACCGAGGCCGTTATGAACCAGATGACGTCACGCGCCACACCGTATTGCCGACATCGTCCGCTATGAGCAGTGCGCCGGACTTGTCGATCGCCACACCAACCGGCCGCCCTCTCGCTTCGCCCTTCTCGTTCAGAAAACCCGTGACGACGTCCTGCGCCACTCCATTTGGGTGACCGCCGCTGAACGGCACGAAGACAACCTTGTAGCCATTGAAGCGAGCGCGGTCCCAACTGCCGTGCTCGCCGATGAAGGCGCCCCCGCGATAGGATTGCGGCAGGCTGGTCCCGGTGTAGAAAGCCAGTCCAAGCGGCGCGACATGGGAACTCAACGCGTAGTCGGGCGGAATTGCCTTTGCAACCAGATCCGGCCGCTGCGGCATGACGCGCGGGTCGACATGTTGTCCGTAATAGCTGTAGGGCCAGCCATAGAACGCACCATCCTTCACCGATGTCAGGTAATCCGGAACCAGATTCGGGCCGAGTTCGTCCCGTTCGTTGATGACCGCCCAGAGCGCTCCGCTCTCAGGCTCAAGCGACAGACCATTGGGATTGCGCAGTCCGCTGGCGAAGATACGCGAACGTCCCGTCGCCCGGTCGACTTCCCAGATCGCGGCGCGATCCTTCTCGGCCTGGATGCCGTTTTCGGTGATGTTGCTGTTCGAACCGACGCCGACATAAAGCAGCGAGCCGTCGCGGCTGGCGACCAGGCTTTTCGTCCAATGGTGATCGATCGGTCCGCCCGGCAACTCCGTCACTACCGTCCCCGGCGCTGTGATCTTGGTGTCGCCCGGCTGATAGGGATAACGCAAGATCGCGTCGGTGTCGGCGACGTAGAGATCGTTGCCCACCAGCGCCACGCCGAATGGCGAGTTCAGATGGTCGAGGAATACGCCCTGATACTCCGGCACGCCGTCGCCATTGGCGTCGCGCAATAAGGTGATGCGATTGCTCGGACCGGTGTCGCCGCCCGAGGTCGTTATCGATTCGATCCAGCCCATCACCAGATCCTTTGGCCGTTTGATCGATGACGCGGGCGGCGCCTTGGATTCCACGACCAGAATGTCGCCATTGGGCAGCACATAAAGCGAGCGCGGATGCTGAAGCCCCTTGGCCAGCGTCTTGATCTGCAAGCCTTGGCCTACGGTTGGTTTCTCGTCGTTCTTCCATCCCACGACGGAGGCAAGATGCATCGGCGGAAACAGATACTGGTTTATGTCAGGCAGTTTCGGGTTCGCACCGATCTGCGTGCTCGGGTCGGTGTTGTCGTCGCTGCAGCCGGCGACACCGAAGGCAGTGGCGCACAGAAGCGCCGCCGTCGTCAATCTGAAGGTTCGATCAAAGTGTCTCATCGGCCACTCCTACGTGATGGCGATAGACCAGGGCCCAGCCGAGCCAGCCTGTAACAATCAGGATAAGTACGACCAATGTCGACAGGATCAGCCCTGTTGGCACGACCGAGGTCCAGGCGTCGCGCGTGTGCACGAGCATGTTGAAGAACGCCAGGATGAGTGCGACGAGATTGCCGGCCATGTGCAGCCAGGCGACCGGTTGTGCCCGTATCTCGCCCTCGCCGATGAAATCGACGAGGCCTGCAATGCCCGCCAGAATGCCGACAATGACACCGACGGTGACAAGCCAGGCCGAGAAGTCGGCCCACATCATCTCTGCCGTCCGCCAGTAGGTTATGTCCGTGAGAAACGTTCCGACGAAGCAGGCTATCGGAATCGTGACCAGCATTGGATGAATTGGATGGCCGGAAATTCTGGCCGTCGATCTCGGGTTTTCCCTGTCCATTTTGGAATTCCTTCCCACCAGCTGGTGCTCGGAAAACAACCAGACGATTGTGAGAAAGTTCCCCTGGGATTTGCCCAGTCACTGGAAGGTGAATGAGGCCACTGGAAGGTGAAATGAGGCCTTGCCGGATCAACGGCTAGGCTCCTACCCAGTTGGTGGCCTCTTTGAATCGCGCCTGCGTCTGGCTACATATTGCTCGCCGGTCGGGATGGTGGCCGTGGGCGGTAGGATGGCACTTGGGGTGGCTTTACCGGGACATCGGAGAGCGAGTTTCGGATCGGTCTGACAGGTTTTGGTGAAGCAGCAACACGCCGGCGCAACATAGCGGCCGACAATCTCTCAAGCAGTTCTCTAACTTCCATCGGACTCATCTCCTCCCGAGAGAGCCGCCCGCCAGATGTTACTTATCACTTGAAACCGACGCCCGCATTTAATTTTGACATATCGGGCCGTCGGCCGCGTCGCCGGCGTTTCGTCGCTTGCGACAGGGCGAGCGCATCCGTTTCCCGGGCACGCCGCTGCGTTGCGACCATTTGACTTGTTGGAGACTGATGGGGTCAAAAACTTGTGACAGCCAGCGTCGCGCCGGAACCATCCCTATGACGCGCCGTTAGCTCACACGCGCGTTTCAGCAAATTCGGCGAGGGGATGCCGCAGGTCTTTTCCAAGAGCGCCAATGGTGTCGCCCGCTTCGTGATTTGGGCCATATGCGCAGCGTTGCTTCTAGCCATCGTGATCGGCATCGCCATGCCGCGCTCAGGTTTCGTGACCGGTGTGGGCCAGGCCGTGGCTCAACCCATCCCGTTCAGCCACAAGCACCATGTCGGCCAACTCGGACTCGACTGCCGGTACTGTCACAATGACGTCGAGACCTCGTCATCGGCCGGGCTGCCGGCCACCGAAGTCTGCATGACGTGCCATTCGCAGCTGTTCACCAACGCCGATATGCTGGCGCCGGTGCGGGCGAGCCTGGCATCAGGGCATCCGCTCGAATGGAAGCGCGTCAACAGCGTTCCCGACTTCGTTTACTTCAATCATTCGATTCACATCGCCAAGGGCGTCGCCTGCGAGACATGCCATGGCGAGGTCGACGATATGCCGCTGACCGCGCGGGCGCATTCGCTGAGCATGGGCTGGTGCCTCGATTGCCATCGCGATCCCCAGCCTAATCTGCGGCCACCGCAGGACGTGTTCCTGATGCATTGGAAACCGCCTGACGACATCGCGCAGATCAGGCGCTCACTGATCAGCGTGCTCGACATCCACCCCGAAACGATGACGGATTGCTATGTCTGCCATCGCTGATATCAGGCCAATTCCGATCGCCGGGATCGCCGCCTTGCGCGAGCAACTTTCGAACGGCCATGACGTGTGGCGGAGCCTCGACGAGATTGCCCGCACAGCTGAATTCCTGCGCTTCGTCGAAGCCGAATTCCCGGCATTGGCCGACCGCCCCCCAAGCCGCATCGACCGGCGCACGATGCTGAAAGTGATGGGCGCTTCGCTGTCGCTTGCCGGGCTTACCGCCTGCAGCGAGGCGCGGAGCATCGTTCCCTATGTGCGTCAGCCTGAAAATGTCGTTCCCGGCAAGCCACGCTATTATGCAACGACGCTTTCAAGCGACGGCTTCGGCATCGGCGCCGTCGTGGAAAGCCATGAGGGACGCCCGACCAAGGTCGAGGGAAATCCCGACCACCCAGCCTCGCGCGGTGCCACCGATGCCATCATGCAGGCGGCTGTGCTCACCCTGTTTGATCCCGACCGCTCCCGCACGCCGCTGAAAGATGGCGAGCCGGCGGCCTACGGCGACTTCCTCAGGGATATGGCGGCGCTCGCTTCCAGGCTGGCTGGGTCGGGCGGCCTGGGCGCGGCCCTGCTGATGGAAGCAACGACATCGCCGACAGCGAAGGTCCAGGTCGAAGCCCTGCGGGCACAATATCCGCGGTTGAAGATCTTCCGTCACGATCCACTTGCAACGACTGCTGGCGCGCAGGCATCGATGGCACTGTTCGGTAAAGCGTTGATGCCCGTCTACCGTTTCGACCGCGCGGAGACGATCTTCAGCCTCGACGCGGATTTCCTCGGGGAGGGGCCTGGCCGGCTTGCCTATGCGCGCGATTTCGCCGCGCGGCGGCGGGTGCGCGCGCCAAACGACATCATGAGCCGGCTCTATGCGGTGGAATCGACGCCGACCATCACAGGCGCGGCCGCCGACCATCGTCTCGCGATGCGGCCGAGCGAAATCGAGGCTGTTGCGGCTGCACTGGATACTGTGCTGGGCGATCAAGCAAATTCGACGCCTTCTATTGTTGATCCTGCATGGATGGCGGCGCTGACGCAGGATTTGCAGGGGGCGGGCGCCAAGGCGCTGGTCGTGCCCGGCGCGCATCAAAGCGCCTTCGTGCATGCCTGCGCTCTTGCCGCCAATGCAAAGCTTGGCTCCCTCGGCAACACGGTGGAATTCATCGAGTCGCCGGATGAGGTTCGCTCCGACGGCGATCTGGCAGCACTCCGCAGCGCGATCGCCGACCACTCGATCGATACGGTCGTGGTGCTCGGCGCAAACCCGTTGCACACCGCGCCGTCCGATCTCGACGTCCACCAATTGTTCTCCGAATTGAAGCTGCTCATCCACTTCGGCCTTTACAGGGACGAAACGGCACTTCATGCCCACTGGCATGTGCCGGCCGCGCATGAGTTGGAAAGCTGGAGCGACAGTCGTGCCTATGATGGCGTCGCCTCGATCGTGCAGCCGCTTATCGAACCACTTTTCGGCGGCAAGACCATTCACGAGATTCTCGCTGCTCTCAGTGGCCGCTTCGATGCCGACGCGCTGGCGCTGGTCCGCCAGACCTGGAAAGCCCTCGACGACACCGCCTGGCGCAAGGCCCTGCGCGACGGCGTTGTGCCGGACAGCGCGTCCAAGCCAGTGCCGGTCACAATGGCGCCGGATCTGGGCGGGTTGCAGCACCACCCGGTGACCGCGAACGGCTTCGATATCCGTTTCGTTGCCGATCCATGGCTTCGCGACGGGCGTTACGCCAATGCCTCATGGCTGCAGGAATTACCGCGCCCGCTGACCAAGCTCGTCTGGGGCAATGCCGCCTTGATCTCGCCTGCGAGCGCCGAACGGCTGAAGCTCGAGAACGGCGGGATCATAAACATCGCACGAGGTAGCGCGAACATCGATGCGCCGATCTGGATCACGCCAGGGCATCCGGATGACACGGTGACGCTTTCCCTGGGCTTCGGCCGCAAGGTCGGTTCGGTGGCAGCGCTGGCTCACGGCTACGATGCCTTTCAGTTGCGCACGAGCTTTGCGGAATGGGTCGCCACAGGCGCCACGGTAACTCCGCGCGAGAGCAAGGCGGAGCTTATCACCACACAGCACCACCAGGCGATGGAAGGCCGCGCCATCGTCCGGCACGCTTCGCTCGACGGTTTCCGCGAGAACCCAGGCTTTGTCCGTGACGGCGTTCCGCGCACGCCGACGGAGTCGCTCTACCCCGACTGGAACTATGACGAAGAAGCCTGGGCCATGGCGATCGACCTGTCGGCCTGCATCGGCTGCATGGCCTGCGTATCCGCCTGCCAGTCCGAGAACAACATCGCGACTGTCGGTCCTGACGAATGCGCGCGCGGCCACGAGATGCACTGGCTGCGGATCGATCGTTACTATTCCGGCCCGGTCGATACGCCTGATGTGTTCTTCCAGCCGGTGCCCTGCATGCATTGCGAGAAAGCGCCGTGCGAGGTGGTCTGTCCGGTCAACGCGACCGTGCACACCCATGACGGCTTGAACGCGCAAGTCTACAACAGGTGCATCGGCACGCGCTATTGTTCGCAGAATTGTCCGTACAAGGTGCGGCGCTTCAACTTCCTCGATCATCAATCCTTCGACAAGGACGAGGCCGGCCCCGAGCAGGCCATGCACAATCCGAATGTCAGCGTGCGCTCGCGCGGCGTGATGGAAAAATGCACCTATTGCGTCCAGCGGATCAGCGCCAGGCGCATCCAGGCACAGATCGAAAACCGCGACATTGCCGATGGCGAGGTCGTGACGGCCTGCCAGCAGGCCTGCCCGACACGAGCCATAACCTTCGGCGACCAGAACAAGAAGGTTTCAAAGGTCGTCCAGGAGAAAAGCGCGCCACATAATTATGCGCTGCTCGAAGAGCTCAACACCAGACCGCGCACCACCTATCTCGGCAAGATCAGGAACAGCAACCCTAAGCTTGTTCAGCCGGGCGAGAAGACCAATGGCTGAGGCGGCCGCCAGGAGCACGGCCGTGCTGCGCGGCCATCATGATTTTCCCGAAATCAGCGGGCGCATCGGCGCGATCGTGCTGGATGGCCGGCTGCCGCGCCATTTCTGGACAGCGTTCTTCTTCTGCTTTCTCCTGGTGCTCGTCTTCCTTTATTCCATCACCTACCTGATCTCGGTCGGCGTCGGCGCCTATGGCATCGACATCCCTGTCGCCTGGGGCACGATGATCTCGAATTTCGTCTGGTGGATCGGCATCGGTCATGCCGGCACATTGATTTCGGCCGTGCTGCTGTTGCTGCGCCAGCCATGGCGTGCCTCGATCAACCGCTTCGCCGAGGCAATGACGCTGTTTGCGGTCGCCATGGCCGGTCTCTTCCCGATCCTGCATCTGGGACGGCCTTGGTTCTTCTACTGGCTGCTGCCTTTGCCCAACACGCATATGCATTGGCCGCAGTGGCGAAGTCCGCTGGTGTGGGATTTCGCGGCAATCTCTACCTACGCCACCGTCTCTCTGCTCTTCTGGTACATGGGGCTGCTGCCCGACCTTGCCGTGCTGCGCGACAGGGCGAAGTCGCGCGCCGGGCAGCTCTTCTACGGCATGCTGGCGCTTGGCTGGCGCGGCTCCGCCTTCCACTGGGCGCGCTATCAGACGGTCTATTTCCTGATGGCGGCATTGGCCACGCCCTTGGTCGTTTCGGTGCACTCGATCGTCGCGCTCGATTTCACCTTCGCCATCACGCCCGGCTATCACTCCACGATCTTCCCGCCCTACTTCGTCGCCGGCGCCTTGCTCTCCGGTTTCGCCATGGTGCTCACCATCGCCATTCCGCTGCGCTGGGCTTTTTCGGTCGAGGACCTTATCACGCTCAAGCACATGGACAATGCCGGCAAGCTGATGATCGCCGCGGGCATGGTCGTCATCTACGGCTACGCGTCGGAAGCCTTCTTCGCCTGGTATTCGGGCGAGCCCTACGAGCGCGCGATGATGTGGCAGCGCGCCTTCGGCCCCTATGCGCCGCTGTTCTGGGTGATGCTGGCCTGCAATTGCGGCGCGCTGCAATTGCTCTGGTTCCGGCGCGTGCGCCTCAACATGCCGCTGCTGTTCGGGATCGCGCTGGTCATCAACATCGGCATGTGGCTCGAGCGCTACATCATCGTCGTCACCGGGCCGAGCCGTGATTATCTACCATCGTCATGGGGCGAGCAGTCGTTGACCTGGCTCGACTTCGGCATCCTGTTCGGTTCGGTCGGCACCTTCTTCGCGCTCGTCTTCCTGTTCATCCGCATTCTCCCTGCCATCACCATCTTCGAGGTCGAGGAACTGGCCGAGGAAAAGGGACAGGCGACATGAGCCTGCACGGCATCATCGCGGTGTTCGCCGATCCCGAAGCGCTGATCGAAGCGGCACGCACGATGCGCGCGCGTGGCTACCGGCGCATGGATGCCTTCTCGCCCTTCCCGGTGCGCGGGCTGGCCGAAATACTCGGCATGCCGAAATCGCGCCTGCCCTGGATCGTTCTTGGCGGCGGCATTCTGGGCGCGGTTTTGGTCTACGCACTGATCCTCTACTCGGTCGAGATCGACTATCCCGTCAATGTCGGTGGCCGGCCGCTGCATTCCTGGCCGGCCTTCACCGTCATTGCCTTCGAGGCTGCGGTACTGGGAGCGGCCCTGGCCGGTTTTGTCGGCATGCTGAGCGCCAACCGGCTGCCGCGATATTACCATCCAGTGTTCAACGCCGGCAGCTTCAGCTATGCGCGCGGCGGCAAGTTTTACCTCTTCATCGAGGCCGCCGACCCGAAATTCCGCAAGGGGGTGACCAAAGGCCAACTGACGCGACTGGGCGCCCAAAGCGTCGAGGAGGTGGAAGCGTGAAGGCGCGGTTCGCCCTGCTTCTGGCTGCCATGCTCATCGCCGGCTGCCGCCAGGATATGGAAGACCAGCCGCGCTACAATCCGCTCGCGAAAAGTGACCAATTCGCCGACGGCATGTCGGCGCGAATGCCGGCCAACGGGACGGTCGCGCGCGACGACGATCTCTCGCCCGTGTCCAACACTTTCCCCTATCCGATCACGATGGCGCTGCTGCAACGCGGGCGGCAGCGTTTCGACATCTTCTGTTCGCCTTGTCACGGCCGCACCGGCGACGGCCATGGCATGATCGTCCAGCGTGGTTTTCCGGCGCCACCTTCCTATCACCAGGACGCCCTGCGCAAGGCGACCGACAGACATATCTACGATGTCATCACGGACGGCTATGGCGCGATGTATTCTTATGCCGCGCGTGTGGCGCCTGCCGATCGCTGGGCGATCGTCGCCTATGTCAGGGCCTTGCAGTATTCGCGGGACGCGCCCGTTGCCGGGCTTGCCGAAAGCCTGCGCGCCCGGCTCGAGGCGGAGGCGGCGCGATGATGCGGTTTGCCGTCGATCGTTGCACAGGGTTGGCGCTGGCCGCCGTGGCAGCAGGATTGCTGTCCTGCGTGGCAGGAGGTGCCGTCGATGTCCGGGCGATGCTGGCTGCCTGGCTCACCACGGCGCTTTTCCTGATCGGCTTGCCGCTTGGCGCGCTGACCATATTGATGGTGCATGGGCTGACCGGCGGGCGATGGGGCGAGGCGGTCCGCCAGCCGTTGCGCACGCTGGTGGCGACACTGCCGCTGGGCCTGCTTTTTCTCCTGCCGGTGCTGTTCCGGCTCGACCTCGTCTTTCCCTGGGCAAGCACCGATGGGGCAGCGCTGCCCGAAACGGTGCGCGAGAAACTGGCCTATCTGAACGTCCCGTTTTTCCTGCTGCGTTTCGTGGTCTGTGCCGCGATCTGGCTTTCGTTGGCGTGGCTTGTACTCGGCTGGACAGCGGAGGACGAAAGCAGCGATCGTCGGGATGCGGGCAAAGGTTGCGCCGTCGGGCTGATTGTCCATGGTGTGGCGGTTACGGTCTTCGCCATCGACTGGATGCTGTCGCTCGAGCCGGAGTTCACCTCGACCATCTATGCCTTCCTGGAAGCAGCCTCGGAAGTCGTGGGCGCCTTCACCCTTGCCATGATCATGCTTGCGGCAAAGCGCGCCATAGAGATCCTGCCTGGCGGCGAGGAGGACGTGGCGTTGAGCGAAGACGTTGCCAACATGGCGTTCGGCTTCATGCTGATGTGGGCCTATCTCGCCTTCATGCAGTGGCTGGTGATCTGGGGCGGCGACCTGCCGGAGGAGATCCACTGGTATGTCATCCGCAGCAGCCATGGCTGGCAGTATCTGCTCTGGCTTCTGATCGCGGGTCAGTTCGCCCTGCCGCTGGCCGCTTTCCTTAGCCGGGATGTAAAGCGCAGCCATGCAGGTCTGCTCGGGCTCGCCGGCATCGTGCTTGCCGGCCACTTCATCGATATTTTCTGGCGGATCCGGCCGGCGCTTTTCAATGGCGGTGCGCAGGAGCTTTGGTGCGATCTGGCAGCGATGGCGGGTGCCGGCGGACTCTGGCTGGCGCTGTTGTTCTTCTTGGCTAAGCGACCCGACGTGATCGCTCTCTGGCGGCGGAGGCCTGCACATGGCTAAGGTCGCCCGCCACCCCGAAAACCGCGATGTCTGGCCGCGCGCGCTGCTCGGCTTTGGTGCCGGGCTGCTGTTGTTTTTGGCCGTAGCTGCAATCGCCATCAGGCTCGTCTTCGACACATCGCCATTTTGGCCGTCGCCTGGCGCTGCGACATTGTCCAATCAGGCAAGTCCGGCGTTGCAGCCGGCGCCGGAAAGCGACCTCGCCGGTTTCCGAGCGCAAGAGGATCGGGAATTGGAGGAACTTGGCTGGGTCGATCGCGCCGCGGGCATTGCCCGCATTCCGATCGACGAGGCGATGTCGGCGCTCGTCAGCCATGGCCTGCCCGATTGGGGTCAGCAGGCGGCAACGACCGGCGGCGGCAATTGCCCATTGCTTGCAGAGGGCGTGCCGCGCACGCCGCAGGCGGATCGCTGCCGTGGATCGGCATCGGGCAATGGCGGGGGCAGTCCATGAAAGGCTGCCTCGTCGCGCTGGGTCTGCTCATCGCCATGCCGGCCATCGCGGCCGAGCGCCCGAGCTTCGATCCGCAAATCGGCGCGCAACTCGATCTTGGCCGGACGCTTCGCGATGTGGCCGGGAAACAGCGAACGCTCGGCGAAACGCTCGGCGGGCGCCCCGCGCTGCTTATCTTCGGCTATGACAAATGCCCCAATCTTTGCGGCGTCACCCAACAAGCGGTTGCCTCGGACCTGAAGAAGATATCGCTCAGTCCGGCAAGCTACCGAGCGCTGTTCGTCTCCATCGATGCTGCCGAAACAACCGGCGACGCCGCCGATGTGCAGGCCGCGATCGCGCCTGTAGCTGGCGATGGACTGTCTTCGTGGCGGTTCCTCACCAGTGCTGACGGCGCCGGCGCGGCTCTTGCCGCGCAAGCCGGCATTGCCTTCGACAAACGCGCCGGCATCGACCAGTTCGTCCATCCGATCGCCATCATTGCGTTGACGCCGGCGGGCCGCATAGCGCAGGTGCTGCCGGCGCTGACCTTCACGCCGCGCGAT
The DNA here is from genome assembly GCF_006442155.1 of Mesorhizobium sp. B2-4-14. Classification (NCBI taxonomy): domain Bacteria; kingdom Pseudomonadati; phylum Pseudomonadota; class Alphaproteobacteria; order Hyphomicrobiales; family Phyllobacteriaceae; genus Mesorhizobium; species Mesorhizobium sp. B2-4-14. The sequence goes on from NZ_VFVA01000010.1 coordinate 23,105, forward strand.
CTCGAACTGGCACTGGTCGAGGCGTCCGCGGGCAAGCTTGGCTCGATCGCCGACCATGTCTTTTTGCTTTGTGCCGGCTTCGACACGTCGAAAGGTCAATACACGCCGGCGATCTGGGCTGCCCTGAAGGTGGCGGGCATCGCGACGGTTCTTGGGCTCGCAATGACGATCCTGCTGCTGATGCGCGGGAGGCGCGCATGAGCTTCGGCATCCCGTTTTTTCCGCAGCAAGCGTCGTCCGCCGCAGGCAGCGTCGATGTGCTGTTCTATACGTTGCTCGCCTTTGCCATCGCGCTTGGTCTCTCGCTCACCTTTCTCGTGGTCGGCTATGCCGTCAAATACCGCGTCGGTTCGCCTGCCGATCGTACCGGGGAGCGAGCGCGCAGCCTGCCACTGGAATTGACCTGGACCGTCGCCAGCCTGGTCATCGCCTTCATCTTTTTCGGCTGGGGCGCCGTCCTGTTTGTCCGCCGCGACCATCCGCCGCCGAATGCCATCGAGATCGCCGGTCTCGGCAAGCAATGGATGTGGGAGTTTCGCCATCCTGGCGGCCAGCGCGAGATCAACGAATTGCACGTGCCGGTCGGCAGAGCCGTGGTGGTGTCCCTGGCATCGCAGGATGTCATCCACTCGTTTTTTGTTCCCGCCTTCAGGGTCAAGCAGGACGCCGTGCCGGGGCGCACCACCCATCTCTGGTTCATCGCCACGGAACCAGGCCGTTACCATCTGTTCTGCGCCCAATATTGCGGCACGCAGCACTCCGAGATGGGCGGCTGGGTGACCGCGATGGCGCCGGAGCAGTATGCCTCCTGGCTGGAGAACCAAGGCGAGGGGGAAACGCTGGCAGCGAGCGGCGAAAAGCTGTTCCGGGCGCTTGGCTGTTCGGGCTGCCACGGCAATTCGAGCAAGGTCAGGGCGCCTTCGCTAGCGGGTATTTTCGGCCGGCCCGTGGCGTTGGCCAACCAGCAGACGGTGATCGCCGACGAACGCTATCTGCGCGATTCCATCCTTGTCCCCAACAAGGAGATCGCCGCCGGCTATGAACCGGTGATGCCGAGTTTCGACGGGTTGGTCGACGAAGGGGAACTGCAGATGCTGCTCGCCTATCTCAAGTCGCTTTCACCTCGGGAGCCGGCAAAAAACGAGGCAGTACGATGAGCGTTTCCGCAGCGGCCGCAAGCTATCTGGGCGAAGGCAGTGGCCCGCGCGCCTGGTTGCTGACGACGGACCATAAGCGGGTGGCCTGGCTCTACTTCGTTTCGCTGACCGCTTTCTTCTTCCTTGGCGGCGCCTTCGCCGTCCTGATCCGCATCGAACTTGCGACGCCGGCCGGCGATCTCGTCTCCGATGATGTCTACAACAGGCTGTTTTCGATGCACGGCATCATCATGGTCTGGTTCTTCCTGGTGCCGTCGATCCCAGCGACGCTCGGCAATTTCCTGCTGCCGCTGATGATCGGCGCGCGCGATCTTGCCTTCCCGCGCCTCAACCTTGCCAGCTGGTATGTGTTCATTTTTGGCAGCTTCTTCGCCCTGTTCTCCGTCGTTGCCGGCGGCGTCGACACTGGCTGGACCTTCTACACGCCGCTGTCGACGCTCTACGCCAACGGGTTCGTCTCGTCCGCCGCCCTTGGCGTCTTCATCGTCGGGTTTTCGACGATCATGACCGGCATCAATTTCATCGTCACCGTGCACACGCTGCGCGCGCCGGGCCTCACCTGGTTCCGGCTGCCGATCTTCGTCTGGACGATGTATGCGACGGCCCTGGTGATGGTGCTGGCGACGCCGGTCCTTGCCGCGTCGCTGATCCTGATCGTTCTGGAGCGCGTCTTCGGCATCGGCGTCTTCAACCCCAGGCTTGGTGGCGATCCGCTGCTGTTCCAGCACCTGTTCTGGTTCTACTCGCATCCGGCGGTCTACATCATGATCCTGCCCGGCATGGGTGTCGTGTCGGAAGTGTTGCCCTGCTTCAGCCGCCGGCCGCTGTTCGGCTACAAGGCGGTCGCCCTGTCCTCGATGGCGATTGCCGTCTTCGGCTTCCTGGTCTGGGGCCATCATATGTTCGTCAGCGGGCAATCGGCCTATGCCGGCGTGGTGTTCTCGTTCCTGTCCTTCTGCGTCGCCATCCCATCCGCGATCAAGGTTTTCAACTGGAGCCTGACATTGCGCAAGGGCGAGATCAGCTTCGAGACCGCGATGCTCTATGCGCTGTTTTTCCTGGCGCTGTTCACTTTCGGCGGCCTGGCCGGCCTGTTTCTTGCGGCTCTCGCCATCGATGTGCACGTGCACGACACCTACTTCGTCGTCGCCCATTTCCACTACATCATGGTCGGCGGCATGGTGACCGCCTATATGGCCGGCCTGCATTTCTGGTGGCCGAAGCTCACTGGCCGCATGTATTCAGAGACCTGGGGACGCATCGCGGCGACAGTCACGTTTCTCGGCTTCAACCTCACCTTCTTCCCGCAATATATGCTGGGTTTCCTCGGCATGCCGCGGCGCTACCACATCTACCCGCCGGAGTTCCAATTCTGGCACGTGCTGTCGTCGGCGGGCGCCGTGGTGCTGGCTATCGGCTATCTCTTGCCTCTGTTCTATCTCACCTGGTCGCTGTTCCGCGGCGCGCGGGCCCCGGACAATCCATGGCAGGCGACCGGCTTGGAGTGGCAGACGAGTTCCCCGCCGCCGCCGCACAATTTCGAGACGATGCCGGTGGTGACGCGACCGGCTTACGCCTACGACATGAAGGGGCTGGAGCACGAACGCTTCAGCCCGCATCTGGAGGCGGGCCAGTGAGTAGCCAGACGCAGAGCATCGCCTTCGACAATGCATCTCGCGAGAAGGCAGCCGACACCTTGGCCACGTGGGTGTTCATCGGCTCCGAGGCGATGCTCTTCGGTGCCATTTTCCTGGTTTTTCTCATCGCGCATATGAATTATGGCGCCGCCTTCGCTGCGGCGTCCAAACGTCTGTCATTGCCGCTTGGCACGTTGAACACAGCCATATTGATCACCAGCAGCTTTACCATGGCGTTGGCGCATATGTATTCGGCGGGCGGTCGCTGGCGTGCGGCAATCTGGTCGCTGGCGGCGACCTCTCTGCTCGGACTTGGTTTCCTGGCCGTCAAGGCGGTCGAATACAGCAAGGAGTTCAGCGAGGGGCTGGCGCCCGTTCTCGGCGCGCCGTTCAGCTATAACGGACCGGATCCCGTTCACGCCGAATTCTTCTTCGGCCTCTATTTCGCGATGACCTTCCTGCATGCCCTGCATCTGATTGCGGGCATTCTCGCTATCGCCGGGGTGCTTGCGTTGTGGTCTCATGCCAATCCAGCCGGCAGGGCTCGCCGGATCCAAGCCGTCGGTCTTTACTGGCATTTCGTCGACATCGTCTGGGTCTTCCTGTTTCCGATCCTCTATCTGATCAACCGGGGATGACGGAACGATGGGCGAACTACGAAAACTTTCCTTCGCTTATGGCGGACTTCTGACCCTGCTGGGACTGACCGTCGGTTCGTTCTTTCTCGATCTCGGCGGGTTCAATTCTGCTATCAACCTCGCGATAGCAGCCGCCAAGACAGCGGTGATCGCGCTGCTGTTCATGCATTTGACAAGCAAAGGTCTTCCGAGGCTCGTCGTCGCGGCTGTCGGGCTGTGGCTGGTAATTCTGTTCGGGCTGACTTTGGTCGGGCAATAGGCGCGAGTATGAGCCGGGACCATATCGGCGGCAACTTCACGCCATCCCGTGCGTTGGGGCTGGAAACGCAGGGATTTGCCCGATGTCACTTACCGCCTTTGCTCTCAACTGCACTTTGAAAAACTCTGGCGACACCGAGAAATCATCGACCGACCGGCTGCTGGCGGATTTGCTGGCGGCGATGGTACCGCACGGCGTGAAGGGCGAGATCGTCCGCGCGCTCGATCATGACATCAAGCCGGGTGTGCTGTCGGACATGGCAAGGATGACGACTGGCCAAAACTACGCAGGAAGATCATCGATGCCGATATCTTCATTCTTGGCCTGCCGATTTGGCTCGGCCAGCCGTCGAGCGTCGCCAAGCGTGTTCTCGAACGCATGGACGCATTTCTGTCCGAGACCGACAACAGAAGCCGGATGCCGGCAGGCGGCAAGGTGGCGCTGGTTGCGATCGTCGGCAACGAGGATGGCGCACATGCTTGCCATGCTGCTTGTTTCCAGGCGCTGAACGATGTCGGTTTCACGGTCCCCGCCAATGGCGGCATCTATCGGGTTGGTGAGGCGATGGGCGACATCAACTATGTCGACCTGCCGGGGACGCCGGAGGCCGTCGTCGAGATGATCGAGATGGCCGCGTCGAACGCGGCCCATCTGGCCAAGCTGCTCAAGGCCGAAAATTATCCGGGAGTGGCGGGCTGAACTCGCCCCGCTCGCGGCGAATGCCGTCCGCAGCGGAAATGGCGGCGCGGCCATACAAACAGCTCTGGCCGGCCTTGCCCTTCATTCCTCGTCGAACCGCCCTTCCTGGTCACGTCCGATCGCGCGTTCCTCGTCGTCATCCGGCAAGGCTTCATCGCTGTTCTGGTAGGCGTTGTCGTCGTCTTCCTCCGGCAACTCGCCGTCCTTCTCGATGTCGGACGGCTCGTCATCATCGTCCGACACGCTGTCGGGAAGAATCTTTGCGCCTTTAATGGCATCCCAGTCCTGTTGCGCGATTGACGGAGCGTCGGTCTGGTCCGTTTCGGCTCGTTTGTCGCGAGGGGCCATCTTCATCCTCCAATCCTGCGCCTTTCGGTGCTTGCCCCGGCGCCTTGCGCCGGGGCAAAATCAGGCATCACGCGGCTTGCTGCAACGCACGCTCATTGACGCCGCCCTCGCCAAGTTCGGTCAAGGCTTCGTCGGTCGCCACCTCCTCTTCCAACGTCTGGTTGAGGAGCTGGACGATATCCTTCTTGCCGAGCTGCTCGGCCCAGGCGATCAGCGTGCCATAGCGGGCGATCTCATAGTGCTCCACGGCCTGTGCGGCGCCCACGAGGCCGGCGTCAAGCGCCGGAGCGCCGCCATAATCCTCGAGGATCTCCGCCCCCTCCTCGAGAATGCCGTCAATGGCCGGGCATGTCTTGCCCCGCGCCGGCTTGTCGAGGAGGTCGAATATCTGTTCGAGACGATCGACCTGGCCCTCGGTTTCCGTCCGGTGCTTTTCGAACGCGGCCGCCACCTCTTCGGCCTCGGCGCCCTTGGCCATTTTCGGCAGCGCTTTCAGTATTTTCTTTTCGGCGTAGTAGATGTCCTTGAGGCCATCGAGGAACAGTGTCTCAAGCCCTTTCGTTTCCGCTTTCGTCGCTCTCTTGGCAGTCGCCATGATTGGTCTCCCATGGATTGTGTTGAGGCCTTCACCTGGCGGGTGAAGTCCTTCGTTAACCTGCGACTGTGCGGGTTGTTCCGGCTCAAATCACAAAGAGACGCAACGGCTGTTAGTTTTCGACGAGAACGCGAGAAGGTCGGGCTGTTTGCTTTCAAACGCCGGGTCGCGTGGCGAATTCTTCGGAGAGAATGCGCAGACCTTCCTCGTATTTGGCGGTCGAGCCGCCCGTTTGGCGGACCTGCCATAGATTGTCGTTGAGGTCCGCCCGTTTGACCGGCAATGCCAATCTGTTCGACGCGGCCCTGCGCACGAAAGCGGCGTCGTCCTCGCCATCCCGTTTCGTCAATGCGTCGACGGCCGAAACAATCGCAGGACTAAAGCCTGCCTCCTCCAGGTGGTGCGGTGTCCAGCCTTCGCTCTTTTCCAGGACATCGTGTAGGTACGCGATGATCTTCTGATCGAGCGTTTCGACCGCATCCGCAACGCGCCTGCAATGTTCGATATACGGCCGCCCGGTCTTGTCGGTCTGCGCCTTGTGCGCTTCCTCGGCGATTTTCGCCGCTCGAAAAAGCATGCTCATCTCTGCCTCCATCAATCGATCTGTTCGAACGTGCACTGCCGCGGGGCCTTGTCCGGCCGCCACCGCAACAGCTTGGTTCCATGCCGGAACCGATTGCCGGTGACATGGTCGAACCGGACCTCGACCACAAGTTCCGGCCGCAGCGCCTCCCACTCGCCGCTGCGCTCCGTACTCCAGCGGCTCGGGCCGCCCGGCGCTTTCCCGGTAAAGCCAGGACCGCCGCGCAGCTTTTCGAGCTTTCTGGTGAGCCCGGCCCGGTCGTCCCTGGCGATCGTCGATGTGAAGCCGACATGGTCGAGCTCGCCTTGGTCATTGTAAAGGCCGAGCAGAAGTGAGCCGACCTCGCTGCTGTTGGTCAGATAGCGGAACCCGCCGACCACGCAATCGGCCGTGCGCAGCCGTTTCACCTTGACCATTGCGCGTTCGCCCGGTCGGTAGGGCTCAGCGCGCGGTTTTGCGACGACGCCGTCAGTCGAGCCCTGGTTGGTTTCTTGCAGCCAACGCGCGGCGACTGTTGCATCGGTGGTGCAGGGCGACAGCCGCAATGCGGCGCGCGCCGCCCCGGCTATGAAGTCTTGGAGGACAGCGCGTCGCTCTGTCAGCGGATGGTCGAGCAAGATCTTGGCGCCCGGCGCGACCAGAATGTCGAACACGATGAACCGGGCAGGGGTTTCCACGCTCAGTTTGCGGATTCGGCTCTCGGCCGGATGCAAGCGCATTTGCAGCGCGTCGAAGGAAGGACGTCCGTCGATTTCGATCGTGATTTCACCATCGACAACGAAATCGTGGGCTTCGATCTCGCCGAGCATCGCCACCAGCTCCGGAAAATACCGGCCAAGCGGCTTTCCCGATTTCGCGCGCAGATCGACGGTCTCCGCATTTTTAAAAGCAAGGCAGCGAAAGCCATCCCATTTCGGCTCGTATTGCCAAGCGCCGTTATCGCGTGGAAGCGTGTCGGCAGCCTTGGCTTCCATTGGAGGCGTATCCAGAGGCAGGGCAAATAGGTTTTTGACGGCTACTACCATCGCTCTTCCGTGTCGTGGTGCGGCAGATCGATCCCGCAGCAGATCCATCCTAGCCGTTGGCCCGATCCGTAATTGTAATGTGGTGTGAGATCCGAGGGATCATCGAACGTTCCGACATGCAGGGCAATTTCACTCGGCGACGCGTCATAAGCCAATGTGATGGGAGACCCGCAATCGCGGCAAAAACCTCTTTGCGCGATCGGCGATGACCGGCGGTGGAATGGCTTGTCCTTGAGCCACCAAAGGCTGGCCGAGGGCACCCAGCCCAGCACCGCGAAGGCGCTGCCGGTCGCGCGGCGGCACATATCGCAATGGCAGTAATGGACACGTGGCTGGGATGTGACGCGGTAACGAATGTTGCCGCATAGACATCCTCCACTTCGTTCCGCACCTGTCATTTGGATCCTGCCGTTCCGAGCGTCACTGCAGCTGAACGTCCGACGCAGGATGTGGTTTCGACGAGAGGAACGAGTTCGAACGCATAGCGTTGTCCGGCACCAACCCAAGCTGGAGCGCCGGATTTGAACAGGGTTTTGCTATCGCTCGCAGACCGACCTGCCGCCAATTTCGCATTGCGCGGGCGCGGCGCGGATTTTTTCGAAATCAGTGTGCCTTGATGTCGGCGCCGGGCTTGGCATACGGCCCCTTGGGCGACCGGTGTGTCCATCTCTGTGTCGACATGCAGCGGCTGTTCGCGGAACCCTCGCAATGGGCAACGCCGTGGATTTCCCGCGTCCTTCCTCGCATCGTCGAGCTTGTTGAAAGACGAGCTGCCGAGACGATCTTCACCCGTTTCCTGCCGGCCCAAAAACCGGGGCATGGTGTCGGTTCATGGAAACGCTACTATGAACGGTGGGCGTCAATGACGATCGACCACGTCGGCCCCGAAATGATCAAGCTCCTGCCCGAACTGGCGATCCATTGTCCGCCAGCGGTCGTCGTCGACAAGCACGTCTATTCGCCATGGCCGGAGGGCAATCTTCAAGCGCTGCTTTCAAAGCGCCGGATCGATACGCTCGTCGTAACCGGCGGCGAGACGGATGTCTGCGTCCTGGCCACAGTCCTTGGCGCGATCGACATCGGCTATCGCGTCGTGCTGGTAACAGATGCGCTGTGCAGCTCTTCCGATGCGACGCACGATGCGCTCATGACAGTCTATCACCAGAGGTTCGCACAGCAGGTTGAAACCGTCGAGATGGAAACGGTCTTGTCGAGTTGGAGTTGAAACTCCAGGGCCTATGCCGACGCGTCCAGATCGATCAGGCGATGCCGAGTTGATATTCCCCGTTTTGAATTGCCGGTGACGTCGCTGTCAGGACGACGCCGCGATCTCGGAGGCGAAGTCGCGGTAAGACCGCAGGGAGCGTCCCAGGAGCTTGGTGAGGCGTTCGACGTCGCCCGCATTGGGCACCATGCCTTCGGTGATGAAGCGCTCGGCCATCAGGCGCATATCCAGCGCCATCCAACTCGGCATGAACTGGCGAAAGTTCTGCTCGAAGCCGGCGGTATCGTTACCGGGGAAGGCGATCGTGCGGCCTAGCACTTCGGTCCAGATGGCAGCGACGTCTTCGCCGGTCAGCGTGTCGGGACCGACGACGTTGATACGATCGAGTGGGAGCGGCATGGAGGCCTTTTCCCGGCGGACCAGCTCGATCGCCGCAATCTCGCCGACGTCACGTATATCGACCATCGCCAGGCCCTTGCTGCCGATCGGCATTGGGTAAATGCCGTGGCCGGTGATCACGTCCTTGATGGCGACGTCGTTGTTGATGAAGTAGGCCGGGCGCAGGATCGTGGCGTTGAGGCCCATCTGCTCGATCATCCGCTCAACGCCGAACTTACCCGCGAAGTGGGGCACGTTCGCATAGAGGTCACTATGGATCACCGAGAGGTAGACGATCCGCTCGATGCCGGCTTCACGAGCCACGTTGAGGGCAACCAGCGCCTGTGTGAACTCGTCGGCAACCACGCCGTTGACCAGGAACAGCGTCGAGACGCCGGATATCGCACTGCGCAGCGAATCGACGTCGAGCAGATCGCCCCGCACGACGGTGACGCCCGCTGGGACCTTGGCCTTTGCGGGATCGCGGACAAGTGCTCGCACGTCGGCACCGCGCCCGACGAGTTGTGCGACGACTTGGCTGCCGACATTGCCGGTGGCGCCGATGACGAGGATGGTCATGAGACTTCTCCGTGTTGGGTTTGATTGACGTTCTGAATATGAGTGCTCCACCGCTTGCTGTGCTGGAAGGCCTACTGACTGATGCGGTCACACGTTCCCCGGCGCAGGCAATGTTGCTTCCCGGCCGGGGGCGCCCCTCAAGGTAAGAGAATCGGATTTGGACCAATCCTGCGAGTGCTGTAGTCCGCGTGCGCCTGCGCCGCCTCCGCCAGCCGGTAGCGATGAAGCTCGATTTCCCCGAAGATGCCGTCCCTCCACTGATCAAAGACTTCGGTGGCCGCCTGGGCCAGCATTGAGCCTTTCACGATGGCGGCGGCGCTCGCCTGGCCGAGTTTGACGTCGCGCACGGCGAGTGCCTGCTGATCGATGTCCGGAGGGCCTGAAGAAGCGCCGATGGTGAAAATCGCTCCGCCATTCCGAACCGCGCCAGCCGAGGCCGCAAACGTTGCCCTGCCCACGAATTCGTAGACGACGTCGACGCCTTTGGGTGCGATGGCGCGAATGCGGTCAGGAAGGTTGGCTTGATCGGACGCGAGGGCATGATCCGCGTCGGCCGAAATGCGCCCAAGTTTGGCGCTTGAGCCAACGGCGATGACGGTCGCGCCCAACGCTTTGGCCCAGCGCGCGACCAACGAGCCGACGCCACCCGTTGCGCCCTGAACCAGGATCGTGTCGCCCGGCCGCACTTCATGCAGCCTTTTGACGGCCAGCCAGGCCGTTATGCCTTTCGTCAGTAATCCCGCCGCGATTTCGGCAGGCACGTCGTCCGGCAGATGCACAAGAGGCGCGACGTCGATAAGCCGCTCGCTGGCATAGGCACCGGGAGCAAAGAAATAGGCAATTCGATCGCCGACCTTGAAGCCCTCCGTCTCTGGGCCCGTCTGCGCGACAACGCCGGCGGCCTCGACTCCGGGTACGAAGGGTAACTCCGTTCGAAAGGCTCCCGAACGGAACATCGTGTCGATGAAATTCACGCCGATTGCGTCCTGACGAAGCTTGACCTGACCTCGACCCGGGGCACCGACCGCATCCTCCTCGAGAACGAGAACCGACGGGTCTCCAGTGCGGCGTATACGGATTACAGCAGACATGGCGTTTGTCCTTGTGATCTCGATTTCCTATCAAGACAGGTGGCCCAGTTCCCGCAGACCGGTCATCCAGTCCTCGGTGTGCCAGGTGCGAACGATCTTGCCGTTCTCGATTTCGTGGATATCGACAGCTTGGATCTTCAGCGATTGGCCGGTTGCGGGCAGACCGGCAAAAGTCTGGCGCTGCGTTCCAGTGATGGTCGATCGCACGACGACTTTGTTTCCTTCTTGAATAACATCATCGATCTTGATGTCGAAATCGGGGAATGCTTCCACAAGCATCGCCATAGCCGCTTTCGCGGCTTCGGGACCGTGTGGAGTGCCCGGTGGCGAAGGGATGTCGACCCAGCTCGACGCCAGTATGCTCTCAAGCAGTTTTGCATCGTGGCGTGCAAACGCTTGGTACCATTGTGATGCGATGTGTTTCGGGTCGTTGGACAGGGGCGCCGCGCTCGCCTGAGCAGCGAGCAACGACCCTGCGATCAATGCGACAAGAGACCTCATGCCTTCCTTCTTCAGGCTCGCGGGAGCGGAGCGATCGCGCCCAACTGCTGCATGGCGGAGTAGAGGTTGGCGACGCCCCAGTGCTCGGTAATCTTGCCATTGACGACGCGCATCGCATCGACGGTCTCGAAGCTGACCTTCTTGCCGGTGCCGGCGACGCCGAGGAAGTTTCCCCGATGCGTGCCATGATATGTCTTGAAGGTGGTGACCACGTCACCGTCGATGCGCTGCCAATGGATTTCTGGCGTGAAATCCGGGAACGCATCGCGCAAGCGCTTGTAGAGGACGAGGACGCCGGCCTTGTCGCGGGTGCCGCCGGGCTGAGGTGTATGATCGAAGAAGTCGTCCGAAAAAAGTTCATTGAACAGAGCCCAATTCCCTCCGCCTTGCACCTCTTCGGTGTTACGGCGAACGATGTCCTTGGCACTGCGGTTGAGATTATCGGTCACTGGAATCTCCTCGGTTTAGCGTTCAGCGCTGTCACCGGCCACGACGTTTGCGCTGCTGCATGCAACATGCCGGGTCCGTCGATTTTCCGTAATTCGAATAATATCGAGCGATGACTTCGATCCGCTCGATAAGCTGAGCGCTACGAAGCGGTCACGCCGCCTGCCGCTTCAGGGGCTCAGGCCGCTCTGCCACGGCGCCAAAATAAGACGCTGAGGTCTTCCTGTGGACGTGAGATTCGAGGCCGAAGCACGTCACATGCCGGCGGCGTCAATCACCAAACAGCTTTCAGCCTATAGGCGCTATTCCGCGGGCGGGGATCGAAGCAAAGCGATCAGAGCGAGGCAGCCGACCGTGGAAAATCCGATCACGACAAAGCCGTCGATATAAGACAGCAGGTTGGATTGCGTTTGCACGACGCGTGCAAGAAGAGCCGCGGCCCGCGAATTGGCTTCAGCCGGCCCCACCGACCGGGCGGTGACCGCGGCCCTGTATTGGTCGAGCCGTTGGTCGGTGAGGTAGGAGCCAGCGGCTACGTGGAGGCCAATCAGGTTCGAATGGAACTGCTCGCGCACCCTGAGGAACGTTCCAATGAAGGCAACGCCGAGCTCCCCACCGAAGAGCCGGAACGTTTGCAGGAAAGCGCCGAAAGTAAAGGCGTCGCCGCGATAAATGTGTCTGGTGGCGAACCAGATCAGGGATATGAAACCAAGCGACTGGCCAATTGCCTGCACGATCTGGGACGGGAGGAAGTCGTCGCTTGCCCAATCCTGCGTGAGGCCAGTGGCCATGAAACACGCCACGCCGATCAGCACGAAACCCGCCGCGAGGGGAAGCCGGGCGTCGACATGCTTAAGCAGTTTGCCGACCAAGGGGGCAAGCACAAGCTGAGGGGCCGCGATCCATAACAGCACGTCGCCCGTCTGAAGCGATTTGAAGCCCTGCACCGTCGCCAGATATTGCGGAATGATCAGCGCCGTCGAAAGCAGGACAAACCTGAACGCGATCAAAAGCGCGGCCAGGATCGGAATGTTCCCGGATATGACGAAGCGCAGATTGATCAGCGGCTGATCATGGCGAAGCTCATGGATGACGAAGGCGATGACCAGCAGAAATCCGGCCAGGAGGAGCCCGCAAATCAGTCCCGAGTTCAGCCAATCGAGCCGGTTGCCTTGATCGAGCGCGGCATAGAGCAAGCTGAATCCGACACTGCAATAGCCAAGGCCGAACCAGTCGGCTCCGCGCAGGTAGTCGCGATTGATCGGCTCCCGTGGAATGCCAAACCAGACGCATAGCATCATCAGCGGCGTGGCTATGGCGTTCTGCCAGAATATCCACCGCCATGACAGATTCTCGATAAACCAGCCCTCGATCGAGGCTGAAATGTTCAGCGATAATTCGGTGTTCATCGCATAGGCGGCAATGCCGTAGACCGCCAGGTGCGCCGGCAGATTGCGCAGAACGAAGCTGAGCGTCAGTGGAATGAATGTTCCCGAAGCCAGTCCACCCAGAAAATAGAACGTGAGGAAGATGGGCAGGTTCGTGGCGTAAGGAATGAACACCGACAGGAGGGTAAAGACCGCGGTGGCCCCGAGAAGGACGCGCCGCACCCCGAAAGTGCCGCCGAGCCATACCGCGACCGGCCCCATCATCATCTGGCCGACGGTCAGCGCGGTGCTGATCCACGCGCCTTCGTCAACACCGGCGTGGAGGGCACCGCGAATGTCGGCAAGCCCGAAGGTTGTGATACGCCCGGCAAGCGTGGAAATAATCGAGCCGATCAGCACAGCGGGGATACCGATATAAGGCCGGGTGCAAACAGCCGGAGTGGACGATGCATTCCCGTGGGGTGCGAGAGACGGTGAGGTCGAGACCGATCGTGACAAGCCGAAGCTGACGTCCGTCATGGCAGGCCGTCCGCCGCTGCCGGGCCGCCTTCGCTTGTGCCGCCCGTGTCGACAGTCGCGGTCACCGACATCCCCGGACGCAGGAGTTCGAGCTGCGAACTGTCGTGATCGAGGACAATTTTCACCGGAATGCGCTGCACCACCTTGGTGAAATTGCCTGTCGCGTTGTCGGGTGGCAGCAGGCTGAATCTCGATCCGGTGGCGGGTGACCAGCTGTCGACACGGCCCTTTAGAACGACGCCGGGCACGCTGTCGATTGTCACCATTGCCAGCTGCCCGGCGCGGACACGCGTCAATTGCGTCTCCTTGTAGTTCGCCACCACCCACAGGTCGGGAAGTGGCACTATCGAGATCACCTGGGTGCCGATACCGACATATTGTCCAGGCCTCACCTGGCGCAGGCCCACCATTCCGTCGACGGGTGCGAGTATCCTGGTATGACTAAGATTGAAGCGCGCCAGCGCCAAAGCGGCCTGCTGGGCTTTCAGGGTCGCCTCGGCCTGCTGTTGCTGCGTATCGAGCACCTTCAACTGCTGGCGCTGTTGATCGAACTGCGCGTGGTTGAGATCAAGCGTCGCCGTGGCCCGGCTGTAGCTGTTCATCGCCTGCTCCGCGGCTTGATGCGAGACGGCGTCCGTGGTGAGAAGAGACTGATAGCGCTTCGAATCCCGCTCGTAGCGCCACACATCCGATTCTGTTGCGGCGATGGTGGCTTCCGCCTGACGAATGAAGGCCTGTTGCAGGATCTTCTGATTTTCGATGTTGGCGATCGCCGCCTTGCCGGCCTCGACATTCGCTTCGGACTGATCCACCAGCGCGCTGTAGTCATCGTCTTCGATCTGGACGAGAAGGTCGCCCGCCTTCACGCGCTGGAAATCCTTGACCGCAACCGAGCGCACATAGCCGCTCACCCTGGCCGCAAGCGGCGTTATGTCCGATTCAAGATACGCGTCGTCGGTGCTCTGTGTCCTGGCGGAGCCGGTCCAGGCGTTCCAATTCATGGTGAAAAGGAACACCAGGCCTGCGGCCAGCAAGAGGACGGCAATGCGAAGGGGCAGAGTTTTGCTGCTGGCAGGCATTGGCAAGTGGACCATCACTACATTTTCAGGATGATGAACTGATCATTGGTCGAGTCGGTCTTCTCGTGCAGTTTGGCGACTTGCGCGGCAGTGACCGCCGGCACGTGATTGCCCCAGCCATTGCGGACGAAGGCAAGCACGTCTGTTGACCCCGGGGAAATGCCTCTCCACTCGGGTCGAGGCGGCATGGAGTGGAAATGAGAGGACGGCCTCAGAGTACCGAAAGAAGCCCTCCGTCCACGAAAAGCGCAATGCCGGTGATGTAGCTCGACAGATCCGAGCCCAGGAAGGCGACAGCATCACCGATCTCGGAGGGTTGACCAAGGCGGCGCAGCGGGGTGCGTTTGCGAAAGCCTTCGGCCGCTTCTGCAATGCCAGGGCTCGTTCGCAGCAGCACCGTGTCGATGGTCCCCGGCGCCACAGCGTTCACGCGGATACCATCGGGGCCGAGCGCATCCGCCAGGGATTTCGCCATCAGGACGACACCACCCTTGCTGGTGGAATACGCGACGGTGATCCCGGCCCCGTTGATTCCGCCCATGCTGGCCATCAGCACGATGCTACCGCGCTTGCCCTTGGCCTTCATCTGACGCGCTGCTGCTTGCGATCCAAACAGCACGCCGTCGAGATTCACCGACATCAGCCGTCGGTAGTCATCCTCCGCCACGTCGGGTCCGTCTGCCTTCAGCGTGATTCCCGCGTTGGCGACCATGACGTCAACGCCGCCGAACGTACCGGCCGCGTCAAGCAACGCATCATTGTCTGCCCGCTTGCTGACGTCGGCTTTCACGAAAAGACTGGACACGCCCAGCTTTTCGATCTCGACCGCGGTTGGCGCGCCACCCTCGCGTGGTGTCTCGGTTACATCGGAGACAATCACGGCCTTTGCGCCGTGTTCTGCCGCCTTGAGGGCAATTGCTCGGCCAATGCCGCTTGAGGCGCCGGTGACGACAACCACCTTGCCCTTCAATATGTCGCTCATACAATTCTCCTGGGTTCCTTGCTTGATAGCCGTTGACTTGCCTTGGAATGCCTTGAAGGCATTGGCTTCCGGATTGGCGGTGAGCTGCTCCTGGAATTTCGCAAATCCGCAACTTCCCAGTGCTCGGCGAGCTTGCCGTCTGCGATTTGGTAGAATTGAAACGCCGCGAAATCGAAGCGGTTACCCGTCGCTTTATACTCGCCGAAATCGTTCACTTGAGTGCCGCTGACCCAGTTCATCACCGCCGCCCGATGAACTTCCAGACGATTGTCGGCTCAGATGAGATACCGAGGATGACGCTCGGATGTCTCCAGGATTGTCACAGTCGTCGCTCGCGAACAGCCAGATGAGGTCGCGAGCGACGTTCGACGCATGGCTGCTTGCCGAGCGTGGCGCTCATGTCGCGGTGGGTGTGGATTCATCGCAAGGCACAAATCCGAAGTTCACCCACCCATCGACCCAGATGCTCCCGCCAATTTCTGCAGCTCGGACCCATACCACGCAGAGATGGCGCGGTACTCAGTTCCCTGAGGGGTCTTCCAATCGCGAAACCACTCATCAATCATTGCCCGCGAGGTGTTAGGTATAGCGCCGGCCTGAATTAGACGTCTTATGGCAGTCTCATGAGCTACCTGGGAAAGGCCGCCCACGGCGTCCACGATGAACATCGCCTCATAGCCATCGCGGAGGGCATCGATGATTTGATATGCGAGACAGATTTCCGTCCAGAGTGCTGCGAAGACCAAGCGCTTCCGGCCTGTTTTTTCGACGGCGGAGCGAATATTGACGTCTTCCCATGCGTCCATAGTCGAACGATCGATAGCAGTTGTTCCGGGTAACTCGTCCGCGATGGCCTGAACCGTTTGGCTGTTTACTTTGCCGCCAACTCCCACAGTACTTAGAATTACCGGTACGCCAAATGCCTTCGCGGCCCTGATCAGGAATCTGACATTCAGTTCGATAAGCGCCGAACTCGTTTCAGATCGGACAGCTCTGAGCATTTCGGGTTGGTAGTCAACCAGCAACAGGGCACATTCAGCAAACTTCCATACTCCTTTTGAAGGAGGTTCCTGTGCCTGAGCAAAGGAGGCGGAACTGAGTGATGCTCCAACTGTGACCAGCGATGCTCCAGCCATGGCCCCGGCGCCGCGGAGGATTTCTCGCCTGCTCGTCGACTTGGACATGACGTCATTTTCGTTCATCGATGCGCTCCACAGGGGGATCGGATCATGACCTTGCTCCGGTGTTGGTTGCATCTCTAGGATTTGCCGCAGTTATCGCTCGCGAACAGCCAGATAAGGTCGCGAGCGACGTTCGACGTAATCGACAAGCCATCCGCTCAGGCGATCGATGCTTCCGCCCGCCACCACGATGCGGCGTCCGCTACGCGAACTATTCGAGTTGATCGAACTCGCATGTCAAAACTATGCGGCTGTTCCAGAGCGCCGGCTGCTGACATTCACTCTCCATCCGGCGCGCCATCGTGGCTGCGACCGTCAGGAGGAGGATGGCTCATGGTCGACCCCGCAACGCCCGCGATACCAATGCGCGTCGGCAAATCCGAACGAAATGGGATGACCGACATCGCAGCGCTGATTGGCCGGATTTTTATCAGCGGCGTTTTCATCATCTCGGGCATCGGCAAGATTGGCGCGCCGACTGCAACCATGGCCTTCATCAGTTCCGTCGGTCTGCCGTTTCCGCAGTTGGGGCTAACGATAGGGATCTTGGTCGAGACAGTCGTTACGGTGGCATTTTTGGTCGGCTACCGCACGCGTATGATGGCCGCAATTATTGTAGTCTATTGCTTCGCCACCGCCATCTTCTTCCATAACGCCTGGTCTGATGTGAATCAGTTGATGCATTTTTGGAAAAACATGACCATGGCCGGCGGTTTGATGCAGGTCATAGCCTTCGGCGCGGGTCGCTATAGCCTCGATGCATTTCGCACCTAGAAGTTTGGCGGCGCGACCGGTTCGCCGAACTCAATCGAGGCGAGCCACCTTTGAGGAGGCTAGTTGTTTAGTCACTGCACCCCATGTCGTCGCGAGTATGCTCGTGTCGTAAAACGATGGGAGCGGCGGCGTCAGTCGATGCAAAGGCCGGCAAAGTGCCACCATTCATGCCATGCGATTGGCGCACGAACTGATTGATTAGGAACGACGCGGCGGGACCAGGAGGCATGTCCGTTCGGTGAATCGCAAAGAAGCGATAATGGCCGCCTTTGAAATCCGGCATGTCCAGCAGCACGAGCCTGCCGGAGGCGAGGTCCTCAACGATCATCGGTTCTGGCATCGTACCCCAGCCAATGCCTTCGCGAAGCAGCATGTGTTTGGTGGCAAGATCCGCTACACGCCAAGTTTGGGTGGCTATGACGCCGAGATCCGAACCTGCGGTCAGCGGCGAGCGATCGGTAAGGACCAACTGAACATGATGGCGCCCGGCGCCGACTGCGTTGACGCCCAGTGCCAGCGGATGAGAGGGCGCGGCGACCGGAACAAGGTGAACACAGCCGACACCGATGCGCTCCAGGCCGTCGATTTCGACGTCGGGAGGGCCGCGAACGCCGATCATCGAAGTCCGATCGAGGACGAGTTGGGTCACGGCGCCAAGAGCCTCGGCTCTCAGCCGGAGCGGGACCGTGGGGAACTCATCGTGGAAATTCCTCAGGGCTTCAACCACGCGGGCCGCGGGTAGCATCACGTCGAGGGCGACGTGAACTTCTGATTCGATGCCTTGATGAAGGCCCTTGGCCTTCGCGCGTAATCGATTGAAGCCCAATGCCACGTCGCGGGCCGCCGTCAGCAACGCGCGGCCATCGCTGGTGAGTTGGGGGCGGCGGGTGGAATCTCGCTCGAAGAGCATGACGCCCAGTTGCGCCTCCAGATTGGTGATTGTGTAACTGATGACGGACGTCGCCCGGTTTAGCTGCCGCGCTGCTCCGGCGAAACTGCCCACGTCGACAACCGCGAGAAACACCCGCAATTGGTCGAAAGTAGGCGTCCCCGGATCAGACATGTCGATTTCCTCCCAACGCACGAATGAGCATTTGCTAATCAATCGGGCAAATACTCGCATTTTGGCGTACAGAGTCAACCGGGCCTGGTTTGCAGGGTCCATAACAAAGCTCGATAAGGAAATGACGAAATGACGCAAGCAATGTCGGGTCCGGCGCGATTGGCCGCGCCCTCGCAATTCAGTTCGCCAAGCACCGAATCGAGGTCATGCTGGCCAACAGCCGCCGCCCCTCCACCCTGACGGATTTGGCCGGTAAATTAGGCACGAGCGTCAGGCCAGTTGCAGCGAGCGAGGCGATTTCCGCGGGCGTAATCTTGGCCATTCCGTTTGGGGCAATTCCGCTTGTCACGCAGGGCGGGACTGCGAACGGCGTCGACTGGAGTGGGCGATTGGATCGAGGCCAGCAACGCGGTCGCGAGGTGCCAGCGTTCAAGCCCGCTGACCTACCTCGGGGACGCCTCTGTCCTCGACATCCTGGTTGAAGGGCGGCACCTCCCCCAGGCGGTTCCAGTAACGAGCGGGCTGTGACCGTCTGGGAGTTGGTCCTCGTCTCCCAGCCAGCTGGGAGAATATGCAAAGGCAATATGGACTTACCCGAAACGGGAATTCCATCGATTCAGGGCCGCGCGCCGATCAAGACGGAATTGGCGTCCGAGTGCCGTCTCGCCCATTAAGTCGAACCCGTGAACGGCCCCGGGATAGACATGGCATTCTACGGATACTCCCGCTCGCGAAGCGCGCATGACGAAGTTCACACCCTCTTCAAGGAAGAGATCCAGGGCGCCGATGGCCAGGAACAGGGGCGGGAAGCGGTCAAGACTTCTGGTCAGGCTCGGAGAAAAATAGCCCACCCGATCGTCATCTGCCGAATAGGCTCCTTTCATAGCCGACCACCCGAAGCGATTGTCTTGCGCTGTCCAGACAAATCCGCCGGTCGTCGGATTGGGCTGAACGTCTTGGTCGGACCCCGTCCGGCAATCGAGCATCGGATAGATCAGCATGGCGCCTGCCGGTAGAAACTCCTTTCGATCGCGTGCCAGAAGCGTCGTCGCTGCGGCCAGTCCCCCGCCAGCGCTGTCTCCCATGATAGTGATCCGTCGCGGGTCTACGCCGAGCGAAGCTGAATTTTCGAAGAGCCAGTGAAGCCCGGCATAGCAATCCTCGATCGGGCCGGGGAATGGCGTCTCTGGTGCCAGCCTGTACTCCACCGACACCACAACCGCCGTATTCTCAATCGCCATTTGCCAATTCAGACCATCGATCGAGGCTGCGGAACCTAAGACATAACCGCCGCCATGAATGTTCAGGATTGCTGGCTTTTGTCCCGCACTAGGCGGCGCATAAATGCGCAGTTGAACAGGAGGCGCTCCGTTCATGTCCGCGGTGACAGCGAGCCGAGGCTGCTCGAGCGCCATGCCCTGTTGCTCGAAGTACTGTTGCGCGGTTGCTCGCGCGTCTGCGAGACTGGCGGCGCTAAGACCGACGCTGGGCCCATTTGCGAGAAACGGACGCAGTTCAGGGTCAACCAGACTCTCTCCGTTCATGTTCAAAAAACCTCTCACTAAGAGGCGCAATGGTAACGTCGCCAATCGCTTCAGCCAGCCCGATAGCATCGAACGCCGTGTTCCATGCTTCCGGCATGTGAGTTGCTTCGCCTTCGAATTCCTGCGGCCGCAGCGGCGAAATCGAGCGACCGACCACCTTTGAACCGCAGATGGGACGGGATTCGCCGCTTCGCTACATGCCTACCGGATAGAACGTCGTCATCGACGGAATCTGGCTGGCATGGGAGGCCTCATCCAAGTCAGTGTCGATCAAGATCCGGCAGCCGAAAGGTAAGATCAGAGGATAGGTAACGGGCGGTTTCGTGTGACCTTTGCTGACCGTTCCAGATCGCAGTCGAGGGATTTGACCATGATGGATGATTTCGATGGCAAAGTGGTCTTGGTGACCGGTGCAGGCTCAGGCATCGGACGCGAAGCGGCGTTGGAGTTTGCTGCTCGTGGCGGCTTTGTTTTTGGCGCGGACCTGAACGAGCAAGGCCTTGCAGAGACCCGGCGCCTTATCTTGGGGGCAGGCGGCAGAGCGGAAGTCGGCCGCGTCGATGTATCCTCGGAGGATGATGTTTCGGCCTTTGTCGCGCGCATCGATGCTGAAGCGGGCCGTCTGGACGCCGCTTTCAACAATGCAGGAATTACCGGTGGCGCGCACCGGATCGAGGATTATCCCACGGATGACTTCGACCGCGTTCTACGGATCAACCTCCGAAGCGTCTTTCTCTGCATGAAGCATGAGCTACCGCTGCTGAAGCGGAGCGGCGGCGGTATCATCTGCAATACGGCTTCGGTCGCCGCGCTTACCGGCCCCGGCGGAATGTGCGCCTACGCAGCATCAAAACACGGCATTCATGGGCTGACACGAGTCGCGGCGATGGAGAACGCCGCACATGGAATTCGCGTGAATGCCCTCGCGCCGGGTTGGACCGAGACGCCGATGGTCATCACCGCAAGTGCTCAGAATCCATCCTTCGCTGCGCAGACGACCAACGCGATTCCCGCCAAGCGAGGCGGTAAGCCAAGCGAAATCGCACAAGCCGCCGTTTGGTTATGCTCAAGTGCGTCAAGCTACGTATTCGGGCAAATGTTGATCGTTGATGGAGGCATGACCATCGGTGGATTCGAGTTCTAATCTCGAAACTTTGCTCCTCCGAGAAGTACACCAAATGTGGAGACTGGATGATGCGCCTAGATGTCTGCAAACACTGTCTCTCGGTTGAGCCGGAGGGCATGACAGACCTGTCTCGGGGATTCTCACAGGTGAGGTAAGCCGGGGCATCTTCATGTTGACCAACAGCCATTATCAGTCGCTTCTCATAACGACGGGCGGAGGCGCCGTTTTGGTGGACGCCCCCGAGCCGCTTGTTCAGGACATCGAGCCCGCCGCAAGTGACGTGACGGACGAGCCGATAAGACATTGATCTACTCTCACGGGCGCCAGTCGGCGCAGTGCGCATAGGAGGCGATGAGTTCGCGGATGCGAGGCGATCTGCGTTTTTTTTTGGGTAATACAAATTGAAAATTTCGCCCTCATGTTTCACAACAGGCCGGTAGACCGGGGATGGTTTTGCAGCCCGCGGGTCGCTCACGGTCCTCGAGGCGAGAATTCTAGAGACGTTCAACAATGACCCAGCACGCACAAAACGCTCGAATTCTCATGTACAGCCACGATACGTTCGGGCTCGGCCACTTGCAGCGCTGCCGAACGATCGCGCATTCGCTGGTCGAGGATTTCCGCGGACTTCAGGTGCTTATCATTTCGGGTGCGACTATCGCCGGCGCCTTCGACTACCGCGCCCGTGTCGACTTCGTGAAGATCCCCAGCGTCATCAAACTCCGCAACGGCGAATACACCTCGCTGGAAAAGGATATCGATCTGCATGAGACGCTAAGGATGCGCCAGTCGATCATCCGCCACACAGCCGAGACCTTCCGGCCGGACATCTTCATCGTCGACAAGGAACCGCTCGGCCTGCGCGGCGAGATCGAGGACACGCTGTCCTACCTCAAGACGCGGGGCACCACGCTCGTGCTTGGCCTGCGCGAGGTGATGGATGCGCCGCATCTGCTCGAGGCGGAGTGGGCGCGCAGGGATGTGATGCGCAAGATAGGCCTGTTCTACGACAAGGTCTGGGCCTATGGTCCGCCGGATTTCTATGATCCGCTGACCGGCCTGGATGTGCCGCCGGCTGTCAGGGCAAAGATGAGCTTCGTCGGTTTCCTGCAGCGGAGCCTGCCGCGGAACGAGTTGCCCGGCCACCGGCCCGAGGGCGACTATATTCTCGTGACCACCGGTGGCGGTGGTGACGGCGCCGAACTGATCCACGACGTCATCGATGCCTACCAGCAGGATCCGCAATTGCAGCACAGGGCGCTGATCGTGCTTGGCCCCTACATGCCGGCGCGCAAGCGCAACAAACTGCTCAAGAAGGGGGCCAGGATCCCCTACATCAAGATCATCGAGTTCGACAACCGCATGGAAGACTTGATTGCCGGTGCCAAGGCGGTGGTGGCGATGGGCGGTTACAACACCTATTGCGAGATCCTGTCTTTCGACAAGCCGGCGCTGATCGTGCCGCGCGTCGAGCCCCGTGAAGAACAACTGATCCGCGCTCGGCGCGCGGCCGAACTCGGCCTGATCGAGATGCTCTTGCCGGAAGAAGCCAAGGATTCCCAGCGATTTGCCGATGCACTGATGGTGCTGCCGGAGCGGCCCCGCCCATCACAGAGCAATCCGCATCTGACGCTGGAGGGGCTGCCTCATATTTCCGCAATCGTCGCGGAACTGCTCGACCGGCGGGCCGGCCATCACCTTTCGGTCATTGAAGGAATGAACTGAGTTGCGATATCGCAAGATCGTCGTGGTTCTGAAGGGCTATCCGCGGCTGTCTGAAACCTTCATCGCGCAGGAACTGCTCGGTCTGGAGCGTGCGGGGTTCGACCTGACACTCGTCGCGCTCAGGCGACCGACCGACGCAAAACGCCACCCCGTGCATGACGAGATCAAAGCGCCCGTCCATTATCTGCCGGAATATCTGCATGAAGAGCCACTGCGTGTGGCCCGCTCGCTGTTCGCCCATCTGCTGCGGCCGGGCTTCTGGCGCGCGCTCCGATCGCTGGCCACCGATATCCGCCACGACTTTACGCGCAACCGCGCGCGCCGCTTCGGGCAAGCGCTTGTGCTGGCGGCCGAATGGCCGAAAGACGCGGAATGGTTGCATGCCCATTTCGCGCACACGCCGGCATCGGTGACGCGCTATGCCAGCCAGCTTCGTAGCCTGCCTTGGAGCTGCTCAGCCCATGCCAAGGACATCTGGACTTCGGCGGACTGGGATCTGGCTGGCAAGCTTTCCTCGGCGCGCTGGACGGTCACCTGCACGAAAACCGGTTTCGACCGTCTGAAAGAACTCGCCAACGGCAAATCGTCCGTGCATCTGAGCTACCATGGGCTCGACCTTGATCGCTTCGGCAGTTTCGGCGAAGCGCGAAAACGGTATGACGGCTCGGCGCCGGACGAACCGGTCATCATTCTGAGTGTCGGGCGCGCCGTTGAAAAGAAAGGTTACGACACCTTGCTGGAGGCTCTTGCTCTCTTGCCTGGCGATTTGTCGTGGCGTTTCGAGCATATCGGCAACGGCGAGGAACTGGAACGGCTCAGGGCGCTGTCGCAGAAGCTCGGACTGGATGGTCGGATCTCCTGGAAAGGCGCACTTGCGCAGGAGGAGGTGCTTGAGCACTACCGCCGTGCCGACATCTTCGCCCTGGCTTGCAGGATCACCGCAAACGGTGACCGGGACGGTCTGCCGAACGTTCTGGTGGAGGCGGCTAGCCAGCGGCTTGCCTGCGTGTCGACCGATATTTCCGGCGTGCCGGAGCTTTTATCGCCTGACGAAACCGGGCTGCTGGTTCCGACGGAAGATCCAATTGCCCTGGCAAAGGCGCTGGAGCGCCTGATCCGTGATCCCGTGCTGCGCGCCCGCCTCGGCGACGCCGCGGAGCGGCGCGTGCGCGGCAATTTCGATCATATGGCAAGCGTTGGACAGCTCAAGGAACTGTTCGAGCGTGAGTGGCGGGCCGCCGATTGAAGCGCGTCTTCCTTTATGTCCAGCACCTGCTCGGTATCGGCCATCTCGCGCGCTCCAGCCGCATCGCGGCGGCTCTGGTCAATGACGGGTTCGACGTAACCGTCGTGACCGGCGGAGCGCCGATCGCGGGGTTTCCGGGACCGGGGGTAAAATCTGTAACCCTGCCACCTGTCACCTCCGGTGATAAAGGATTTTCCGGACTGATCGACCTGCAGGGCAAACCCATCGACGATGATTTCAAGAAGCGGCGTTCAGAGATGCTGCTGCAGGCATTCCGGGATTGCAGGCCAGACATCGTTATCGTCGAGGCGTTTCCATTTGGACGCCGACAGATGCGTTTCGAACTTTTGCCGCTGATCGAGGCCGTCGAGGCGACGTCGCCCAGACCGCTGCTGGCGACGTCCGTCCGAGACATCCTTCAGGAGCGCGTCAAGCCGGGCCGAAACGAGGAAACGGTCGATCTCATCAACAGGCATTTCGACCTGGTTTTGGTCCACGGCGATCCGGCTTTCGCAACCCTCGACAAGACATTTCCACTGGCTGGGGCGCTCAGGGCCGAGGTCACCTACACAGGGCTCGTTGCCGCGCCGCCGTCGCCCGCGGCCTCCGAGCGCTTCGATGTCCTGGTGTCGGTCGGCGGCGGGGCTGCCGGAAGGAGCCTCGTCAGTTCCACGATTGCTGCGGCGCGGAATGCCGACAACGGTTGGAAATGGTGTTTGATCACCGGCCCGAACCTGCCGAAAGACGAATTTGACGCGATCGCACGCGATGCCACGCCGGGCCTGTCCATCTTCCGGTTCCGCGAGGATTTCGCCAGCCTGCTAACCGGCGCCCGCCTGTCAGTGTCGCAGGCGGGTTACAACACGGTCTGCGATGTCCTGCGCGCGGGTTGTCGCTCCCTGCTCGTTCCGTTTGCAGCCGGCGGTGAAACCGAGCAAACGGTTCGCGCTCTGATGCTCGAAGAACTCGGCCTTGCGACGGTGCTGATGGAAAAGGACCTAACGCCTGAAGGTTTGGCGCAAGCGATCGAACAGGCGCTCTTGGCACCGACGCCAACCGCGCATCGTCTCGATCTCGAAGGCGCGCGTCACTCGGCGCAAATCCTGCGCGAGCGGTATCGAACATGGTCCCTGAAGATGGAGCCTGGTTTCGGAAAAGTACACGATGAAACAGGCGATTGGCCCTGACGCGCGTCGCGTCGGGTGAGATTCGTGCGACGCGCTTCAAGCCCTTGTTTTTACGCGGGTCGTCCCAAAACCGCTACGCACTTTTGGGGGAAATGCATTTCATATTAAACAGTCCCAATCAGCATGAAGCGCGTATAATTTTTTGTCGGTAGTTCGCCGGCGAACCGCATCTCCCGGAGCGCCGCCATTGCTTCGAAGGCTGCAAGTGAAGCCACGCAGTTGATATGTGTCGGCTCGCTGAAATAGTCGTTGGATTGCAGCAGCACATTCGTGCCCCGCGGAAGCAGATCAAGCCAGGCGCGCAGGTCGGCTATGTGTTCGCAACTCGTATTGACGATCAGGTCGGAGCGCCCCGCCGCATAGTCGAGGGCGTACATATCCGCCGTCAACGCCTGGAAACGGTCGCCGGCATCCCGGTTGAGGGTCCGGGCGACCGAGGCCACTTCGGAATCGATGTCGATGCTATCGACCGCCGCGATGTCGAAACGGGCGTCGTTGAAAAGCATTGCCGGCAGTATGCCGTACCATCCACCCACGACCCATACGCGCCCAAACTGGCCGCCGCAGCTTTCGAATAGCCTGTCGAGCGCCCACATCTTGCAGGCGACCTGCTTGTGGTTGAAGGCGTTGGCGATATCGGCGTTCGGATGCTTGGTGATGACGCGCGCCAGCCCTGCCACGAGAGGGTGGTTGACATAGGCGGCAATCCCCCGCGTGAGGTCCAGGGCCTGCTCGTGCCCGTCCATGCCGGCATTGCGTGGTTGCGTGACATCCATCATAGTTGTCTTCTATGTTGGGATTTGGGGCGACACAACGCAATCTTGCCTCCAGTAATGCTGTTTGGTTCGCGGACGTGACTGTGCCGCAAGCCGCTTCGCCCTTGGCCGGTGCCGGAGAGAGCCTGTTGCATCTGTTCGGACCATCGGCGTCCGCCGGCGGCAGGACAATCCCCGGGCCTCGCTTGGCGGCGAAGACATCGCCGATAACGCCGCTCGCCAACAGGTGCTTTTACATCCGTCCGTCCAACTGAAGGCCCACAGTCGCATATGGAACCCAGCCTAGCCCGCTATATCTGGACGCACACCAAGAAGCAGCAGGTCTGGATATTGATCATCGTCCTGCTTTCGATGATCCCGTATTTCATGTCCTTTGACTTGCCGAAGCTGATCGTCAACGGCCCGATCCAAGGTCGCGGCTTCGAGCAACCGGGCGCGACACGGTCATTCATGAGGCTACATTATAACCTGCCGTTCATTGGCGACGTTCAGTTCTTCTCCGGTTTTCAGCTCGACCGCAAGGAGACGCTGTTTGCCCTGAGCCTCGTGTTCCTCCTTCTGGTCATCATCAACGGCCTGTTCAAACTTTACATCAACACCTACAAGGGCCGCCTCGGCGAACGCATGCTGCGGCGTATCCGCTTCGATCTGGTCGATCTCGTGCTGCGGTTTCCGCCGCGTTACTTCAAGCGGGTGAAATCCGCCGAAGTGGCGACCATGGTGAAGGACGAGGTGGAGCCGCTGGGCGGCTTCATCGGCGACGCCTTCCTGCAGCCGGTACTGCTGGGCGGCCAGGCACTGACGGCCATGCTGTTCATCATGGTCCAGAACGCCTGGCTCGGAATGATAGCGGTCGTGATCGTGGTGATCCAGATCGTGCTCATCCCGCGAATGCGGCGGCGGCTGATCGTGCTCGGGCGCCGGCGACAGCTGACGGCGCGTGCGCTTTCGGGCCGGGTAGGCGAAATCGTCGACGGCATCGGCGCGGTTCATATCCACGACACATCAAACTACGAGCGCGCCGACATCGCTGCCCGGCTTGGGCTTATCTTCAAGATACGCTTCGATCTTTACCAATGGAAATTCATGGTGAAGTTCCTCAACAATATTCTCGCGCAGTTCACGCCCTTTCTGTTCTACATGATCGGCGGATATCTGGTGATCGAGGGGCGGCTGGATGTCGGCCAGCTCGTGGCGGTGATCAGCGCCTACAAGGACCTGCCCGGACCGATGAAGGAACTGATCGACTGGGATCAGGACCGGCAGGATGTCCAGGTCAAGTATCAGCAGGTCGTTGAACAGTTCACCGTCGAGGGTGTCATTGCGCCGAGAATCGAGGCATTGACGATCGAAGATCCACCTCCGATGACCAGCCCGCTGTCGGCGGTCAGTCTGTCCATGGCGGACGATGGCGGTGCAATGCTCCTCGACCGTATCTCGCTCCAGATCAACCCGGGTGAGACGGTGGCGCTGGTCAGTACCGCAACGGGTGGGGCGGAGGCGCTGGCAGAAGCCTTCGCGCGGCTGGACTGGCCGGACGGCGGAAGGGTCGCTTCGGGCGCCGACGACCTGCTTGAACTCCCCGAAGCGGTGACCGGCAGGCGCATGTCCTATGCCTCGTCGGATGTTTTTCTGTTCCAGGCAAGCCTCCGCGACAACCTGCTCTACGGGTTGAAGCATGCGCCGCTGACATCGGTGACCTATGACGGTACCGCGGCCGACCAGCGCCGCTGGGATGTCGAGGAAGCGCGCCGGTCGGGCAATCCGGATATCGATATCCACAGCGACTGGATCGACTATGCTTCCGCCGGCGCCGCCGGCCCGCACGACCTCTTTGAACCCGTGCGCCGGGTGCTCGACGCGGTTGTTCTGTCGCGCGACATTCTGGATCTTGGCTTGCGCTCTTCGGCCGACCTCACGCGTCACAAGGGGTTTGCCGGGCGGATCGTGGAACTGCGTGCGACGTTGCGAACCCGGCTGGAACGCGAAGGCCTGAGCGGCCTGGTGGTTCCTTTCGAACCGGGCGCCTACAACAAGGAAGCAACGATCGGTCAAAACCTGCTCTTCGGCGCCGCCGCTGGCCCCGAACTGGCCGACCGGGCTCTTGCGGCCAATCCGTATTTCGCTTCCGTGCTGAGGCAAGCCGGCCTCGACCGCACGCTCTACGAAATGGGCATGGAGATCGCCGAGCAGGCGATCGAACTGTTTGCCGACCTGCCGCCCGATCACCAATTCTTCCAGCAGCTCGCCTTCATGAGCGCCGAAGAGATACCCGCCTACGAAACCTTGCTGCAACGGCTCAAGAACCGTCCCTATGAGACGGTTTCGGAGGCCGACCGCGCCATGATCGTCACCCTGAGCTTTGCCTATATCGAGCCCCGGCACCGCTTCGGCCTGCTGAGCGACGAGCTGATGAGCAAGATCGTCGCCGCGCGCAACCTGTTCTATGAAAACCTGCCGCCCGAGTTGCAAAATGCGGTCGAACGGTACGATCCTGCCAAATACATTGCCGCGGCTACCGTCATGGACAATGTGCTGTTCGGCCGTGTGGGCAACAATCATCCCGACGCGCCGGACCGCATACGCTCCATCGTCTATGACATTCTTGACGAACTAGGGCTTTATGCCGAACTTTTGAATGTCGGTCTGGACTTCAACGTCGGCTCCGGCGGCAGGCGTCTGACCAGTGGCCAGCGACAAAAGCTCGACGTTGCCCGGGCCCTGCTCAAGCGTCCCGATTTTCTTATTCTCAACCGGCCGCTGTCGGCGCTCGACCAGCGTGTGCAGGACAAGGTGCTGCGAAACGTGATCGAGGAAGCCAGACGCGACGGCCGTTCGCCGGCAATCGTGTGCGTCGTGACGAATCCGGC
The DNA here is from genome assembly GCF_006442155.1 of Mesorhizobium sp. B2-4-14. Classification (NCBI taxonomy): domain Bacteria; kingdom Pseudomonadati; phylum Pseudomonadota; class Alphaproteobacteria; order Hyphomicrobiales; family Phyllobacteriaceae; genus Mesorhizobium; species Mesorhizobium sp. B2-4-14. Next base: position 51,727 of record NZ_VFVA01000010.1, read on the forward strand.
AATGGCAACGATGTTCGATCGCGTCGTCGTGTTCGACTCGGGTCGTTTGGTGGAAGACGGAACTCACGAGACACTTTTGGCAGGGAACGGTATTTTCAAGGAGCTGCTGTCATAGAGCATTTGCACATTCATATCGTTCCGCCGGTGGGAACTTGCCGCAAGGTCAAGGGATTTAGGTTCTGGCCTGTCGGGCACGCCACCTCCGCAGGGTTGGTTTCGCAATGCGGAAACAGAATTGATTCCATCTGGGTGCCGGTTGATCTAGTCTCGCAGACGTGAATTTGGGAAGGTTGCGACGATGCTGCTCAAGGATGAGGTTGGGATGCTGCAACGCGTCCCCTTGTTCTCCGGCATAGAGCCGACAAAGCTCAAGCTGCTTGCGTTCACATCCGACCGCGTCAGCTACGGCGCCGGCCAGATCCTTTTCCGGCAGGGCGATGAAGGGGACGCCGCCTATGTCATCCTTTCAGGCCGGGCGGATATTCTGGTCGATTCCGACAGCGGGCCGATAAAGGTTGCCGAAATGGTGCCAAATTCGATTGTTGGCGAGATCGCCATATTGTGCAACAGTTCTCGCACTGCCACCGTCAGAGCCGCGAGTCCGCTGGAGGTCCTAAGAATCCGCAAGGATCATTTCCTGAGGCTTATGAAGGAGTACCCGGAAATGACCATCGAGATATTGCGGGTTCTTGCCGATCGCCTAAGCCATACGACCGCGGATCTGATCGACGCACGAAGCGCCAAGTAACGAGTGACGTGCGCTTAATCCTCGCAATCGAGACGGTACTGGCTGCCATCTGCGACTGGACTGCGAAGGGCTAGCATGGACGACGACGTTTTCCTGGTCAGGTTTTGGGGTGTGCGCGGCAGCATTGCGGTATCGGGGCCAGAATTCTCTCGCTATGGCGGCAATACGATCTGCGTTGAGATGCGATGCGGCAAGCATACGCTTCTGTTCGACGCGGGCTCCGGCCTGCGGCCTGCCGGCGGGGTACTTCGGGCGTCGGGCGTGACCGATTTCGACCTGTTCTTCACCCATTGCCACTACGATCACATCATCGGGCTGCCGGCTTTCAAGCCGATATACGACCCGAGCGTCAAGATTACGCTTTGGTCCGGACATCTCGCAGGACGCATGACGACCCGGCAGATGGTCGATGCGTTCATACGGCCGCCGTGGTTTCCGGTGAAGCTCGATATCTGCAAGGCAAGCCTCGACTGCCGCGATTTCGTATCCGGAGACGTGCTTAGGCCGCGCGAAGGGGTGGTGGTGCGGACCGGCAGTCTCACCCACCCGGGCGGCTGCATAGGCTACCGGGTCGAATGGGGCGGCCGCGTCGTGGCGATGATCACGGACACCGAGCATCAGCCGGACAAACTCGACCAGGCGGTGCTCGACCTGATCGAAAATGCCGACCTCGTCATTTACGATTGCACTTACACCGAGGAGGAAATGGAACGCCGCCGCGGCAACGGGCACTCGACATGGCAACAGGGCGTCAAGCTCTGCGAGGCGGCCGGTGCGCGGGGGCTTGCGTTGTTTCATCACGATCCGTCACGCACCGACGAGGAACTGGACGAGATGGAGAAACTGGCCAAGGACAGGTTTGCCGGCGCCTTTGCTGCGCGGGATGGCCAGACGCTTGAATTTCCAGTCTTATCGCACAACGGAAGCTGAGCTATTTTCCTTTGCCGGGGCCGCGCCCGATCAATGTGCTGATCGGAAGCCATGCACAGGCCTCGGCCTGTGCGGTGACTGCGAACAGCCGTTCGAGGAAAAGCCAGGCCGATTCATCATGGGCGAGATGGTGGGTAAGCAGGCCGACCGGTTCGCCGCCGTCGAATGCATGCTGCAATTGCGCGATGATAGCCTGAACCAATAGGCTATGATGGCGGCAACCGCGCGTGCCATGCCAGTCCATGATGTCGACATTGCTGTTGACGACCGCCAGCGAAGCCGGCTTCGGCGGCCCATAGACCGACAGTGCCGCAAATCCTATCGATCCAAGGTCGGATATCAAGCCGGCGTCGATCCTGTTCCAGGGTGGCACCAGCATCGGAACGGCACGCGCGCCATGCAGGCCGGTTAGGCGCGACAGCCCGCGAGCCAGATCATCGAGCACCACCCCGCGTGGCCGATGTGGGCCGAGCTCCTGCTTTTTCTGATTCTCGGGCGCATGGTTTCGGTGCGCCCAGCCGTGGATGGCGACCGTGGCATGCGGCGCCTTGTCAAGCCGGCCGACAAGCTTCCCGTCGGTCAGGGCCGGAATGACGGCCAGGGTGACCGGAACCGCGAATTCACCGGTGAGGTCGAGCAGCCGATCAAGCGCAGGCGTCGGATCCACGGCGTCATCGTCGCGCAGCCAGAACTCTACCTTACGGTTCGCCCGTCGCCGGCACGCCAGTTCTTCTACCAGGGATTGCCAGATATGATCGGATGTCATGAAACCGGGATCGTCGCAAGAAGTTCGGCCAGACGCGCCGCCGCGGCACCGACGGAGCGTTCTTCGAGAATGAAACGTCTGGCTTCAGCGGCCATGATGGTTCTTTCGTCGTTGCGGGTCAGGAGCCTTTCGATGGCGGAAGCGAACGCCTTCACATTGCCTGGCGGGGTGAGAAATCCGGCCTGGCCATCCCGTACGACCTCCGGCACGCCGGCGATGTCCTGAGCCACCACCGGAAGGCCGGCGGCCTGTGCTTCAAGATAGGCAACGCCATAGGCCTCGCCGAAACCCGGCCAGACGTAAATTCCGCCACTGTAGAGGACATCCGGCACGGCGGCGGGCTCAATCGCGCCAAGCCATTCGATACGGTCGACGGGCAAGCCGGCGAATTGCGCTTTGACCTCTTCACGGGCAGGCCCGTCCCCGACGACCGATAGCGTCCAGGGCAGGTGGCCGATCGAACCGAGCGCTTGCGCCAGCATGCGATAGCTTTCGACTTTGTCGCCCGGGCGCATCATGGCGACGGTGACGAGGCGCGTCGGACAACCCCGTGCCGGCGCTTCCCGGAATACCGATGTGTCGATGAAGGGCGAAAGCATGCCGAGCGCGGCGCCGGGTATCGCATCTGCCAGTCCCTGACGGTCCCTTTGCGTGAAGCAGATGTTCAGCGCCGCCTGTTCGACGGCTCGCGCCACCAACGCTTGCGTGTCGGCCCACAAACCGGCGTTGCGCCGCCTCGAATAGGAAGCTTCCGCTGTCACATAAGGGACAGCAAGGGTCGACGCCAGCTCGGGCCCGATCAGGTCGGGCGCCTTGTAATAGGGATGATAGGAGAACCAGAGATCGGGCCTGCCGTCACGATCCCAAAGCTTTGTCAGCCGCACGGCTTCCTCTCGGGCCTCGATCTTGAACGCATCGAAACTTTTCGGCTCCGGTTCGCGTAGATAGAAGCGTAATTCGGATGCCAGTTCGACGGTATGCCCTCCATGCTCCAGCGCCTTGACCAGCGCCCGTGCCATCTGGCGGTCGCCGGATGCAACGGGATGATTGGGTGACTTCAGCGGCGCGTGGAAGGCAATTCGCATCGCCGGACCCTATCATCAGAAAGCCGGCGCAAGTCAATTTCGAAGCACGATCGACTTCACCTTCAAGCAGTGGAATGTGCTATCTGATGCTCATGGAAACAGCTGCCGCGTCCGACCCGTTTGTCGCTTCTCTGCCGGTCTTCGCGAAGTTCGAAAGCGCTGCCTATACCGACAATTATCGGCCTCTCCCCGATGGCTGGGCTCTGGCCACCGCCGACATCGTCGGCTCGACCAAGGCGATCGAGGCTGGGCGCTATAAAACCGTCAATATGGCCGGCGCCAGCGTCATTTCGGCGCTGCTCAATGCGCTGGGTCGGCAAGACCTTCCCTTTGTCTTCGGCGGCGACGGCGCGCTCGTGGCGTTTCCCGGCTCGGCGCTGGAGATCACCCGCAACGCGCTGGCGGCTGTTCAGAGATGGGTGGCGGACGAACTGGACCTCACCTTGCGTGCCGCAATCGTGCCGATAAAGGATATAAGAGCGCAAGGCCTTGACGTTCGCGTGGCGAGGTTCCAGGCCTCCGAAGCGGTCTTCTATGCCATGTTCGCCGGCGGTGGCGGCAGTTGGGCGGAAACCGAGATGAAAGCAGGGCGCTACCGCATCGATCCCGCGCCGGCCGGCGCTCGGCCCGATCTGACCGGCCTCTCCTGCCGCTGGAACCCGATCGAAGCCCGGCATGGCGAAATCGTCTCGATCATAGCTGTACCGGGGCCGTCGCGCGACTTGCGCGGTTTTCAGCTTCTGGCCTCCGATATCATCGCCCTTACCGGCAGGCAGGAACGCGATGGCCACCCGGTGCCGCCGAACGGGCCGAGCTACAGTTTTCCGCCCGCCGGTCTCGATATCGAGGCGCGGGCGATGGCGCCGGCAGGATGGCGGTGGCTACCGAAGCTGTGGATATTGTTCTTGATGACGCTCACGGCGGTCAGCGATCGATATGGCTGGACGATCGGCAGTTTCGATCCGAAGATCTATAAACGCGACGTGGCCAGCAATTCGGATTTCCGGAAGTTCGACGACGGCTTGAAGATGACGGTCGACGTTGACGCGGATGTGTCGCAACGGATCGAGAACCGGCTGAAACAGGCGGAAGAGGCGGGCATCTGCAACTATGGCCTGCACCGCCAGAAATCGGCCTTGATGACATGCCTCGTCGCCTCGCCGCTGCAGCGCGATCACCTTCATTTCATCGATGGCGCGGCCGGCGGCTATGCGATGGCTGCCGCAAGCCTGAAGGCGAAGGTGCTGGTTTGATGACGGCTTGCGGAAATCGATCTTCCGCAATATGCCTCGGCCATTGTTCTTAGGACGAAGTGAGGTTCTCGGGACCAAGTGAGCCTCTCCATAGGAACGGACAGCCTGTCCGAATTGACGGGAAAGCAGATTTTTGGACGCCTCACAATCGATATATGACCGACTTCTGAACCGGATTTCGACGCGCGCCGCGCAAGTCGGCGTAATCGGACTGGGCTATGTCGGCTTGCCGCTGGCGGTTGCGGTCGCACGCGCCGGCTTCCCGGTTTCCGGTTTCGACATCGAAGCCCGGAAGGTCGAGAGCCTGAACAACGGCCGATCCTACATCGAGGCGGTAACGTCGACAGCCCTTGCCAGCCAGGTGGCGAGCGGACGGTTCCGCGCCACTGCGGATTTTGCCGAGCTGGCCGTCTGCGATGTCATCATCATCTGCGTTCCGACACCGCTGACGAAACACCGTGAGCCGGATCTCTCTTTTGTCAGGAACACGGCAGGCACGATCGCGAAACATCTGCGTCTCGGCCAGATGATCGTGCTGGAATCGACCACCTATCCCGGCACCACCGACGATGTGATCAAGCCGATACTGGAAGAAACCGGCTTGCAGTCGAAGACAGACTTCTTCCTCGGCTTCTCGCCCGAACGCGAGGATCCCGGCAATCGCAGCTTTGAAGTCGCGACGATCCCCAAGGTCGTGGCGGGCGACGGCATGGAAGCGGCGACGCTCGTGCAGGCTTTCTACCAAAGCGTGGTCAAGACCGTCGTTCCGGTTTCCACCACGGCGACCGCCGAGGCGGTCAAGCTGACGGAAAACATCTTCCGCTCGGTCAACATAGCTCTCGTCAACGAGCTGAAAGTCGTGCTCGGCGCGATGGGCATCGACATTTGGGAGGTGATCGAGGCGGCAAAGAGCAAGCCCTTCGGCTACATGCCTTTCTATCCTGGCCCCGGACTTGGCGGGCACTGCGTTCCGATCGATCCGTTCTACCTGACGTGGAAGGCGCGCGAGTACGAACTGCCGACCCGCTTCATCGAACTGGCGGCAGAGATCAACACGGCCATGCCGCGTCATGTGGTCGATGAACTGGCGAAGGCGCTGGACCGGCGCTGCGGCAAGGCGCTCAGCCGCTCCCGCATTCTCATCATCGGGCTCGCCTATAAGAAGAATGTGCCTGACATCCGTGAAAGTCCCTCATTGCGGCTCATTGAACTCATCGAGGAGTGGGGCGGCAAGGCGGAATTCCACGACCCGCATGTTACCGAGATCCCGACCACACGGGAGCATATGGCGATCAAGGGGCGCCGCTCGGTCGAATTGACAGAGACGGCCTTGAAGGATTTCGATGCTGTCGTCATCGCAACCGACCACGACGCGATCGACTATCAGACGATCGCTGATCATGCCCTTCTGATCGTCGACACACGCAATGTTTTTGGCCGCCTCGCGCTGGCCCGAGAGACGGTGGTGAAAGCCTGAGGGCGTCTTAGCCGGCGAATTTTTTGCCCGATGTCGGGATAGTGATTGCACTCCGCCGGCAGCTTCGCCACATATGCCACGGGATAGGTGCAGTACGCCTGCTCCTGGCCGCAAGGACAGTCATCCGGGAAATTCTTCGCCGCTTTTGCCGCCGTAGTCGGCCCTGTTGACTTCGAGGGTCTTATCTTTGGGTCGTTGGCGGACTGTGATATGGCGGATCAAAGCATAATGGGTTCGTTTTCGACAGGTTTCGAGATAGCATGAGCACAGCACAAGCAGAAATCTCCACTATTCTCATGGATAAGGTTGCCGATTGGCTGACCCAGTCGGCGCTGGCGGGCAACGACCTGGAAACGTTGATAAAAGGCTTTTGCGAACGGCTGGCTGCTGCCGGCCTGCCGTTGAAGCGGGTGCATTTGAGCTTTTCGATGCTTCATCCGCTTTATGACGCGCTTGGCTTCACCTGGCTTCGCGGCCAGGGCATGGAAGTGGAAGGCTTTCGCAACAAGGCCGGCGCGCCGTCCGACAGATTTCTGACCAGCCCATACTATTATCTGCTCAGCAATAAGCTCGAGCATCTGCGACGTCGGCTCGACCCTTCGGTGCCGTCGGAGTTTCCTGTTTTCGATGAACTCAGGCTTATGGGCATCACCGATTACATGGCTTTCGTCCATCCCTTCAGCGGCAACGCCAGTCAGGGCATGCTGGGGTCTTGGTCCACCGACAGTGCCGCGGGCTTCAGCGACAGCATGATTTCGGCGCTGCTGCGCATCCAGAGCCATCTCGCGATCGCAACCAAGATGGCGGTGCTCACCAAGCTCGCCGACAACATGATGACCACTTATCTCGGCGGCGACGCCGGCAGGCGCGTGCTTGACGGTCAGATCAGGCGAGGCGAGGGCGATACAATCCGGGCCGCACTTGTGATGGCCGATATGCGTGGGTCGTCTAGGCTTGCCGAAACCTCGGGCCGCGAAATCTATATTGATACGCTGAACCAATTTTTCGACGCCGTTGCTGCACCTTTCAATCGCAGAGGTGGGCAGATCATGAGTTTCATAGGTGACGGCTTCATTGCCGTCTACCCTTGCGAAAGACACCGCTCGCAGTCCGAGGTCGCCTGCCAAGCCGCTCTTGCGGCCGCGCACAAGGCCTCCGCGCGCATGATGGATCTCAATCTGCGCAGAAAGGAGCGAGGGTTGAGCGACATACAGTTTGGTATCGGCCTGCATATCGGTAATGTGATGTTCGGCAATGTCGGGCTTACCGACCGGCTCACATTCTCTGTCTTCGGCTCGGCTGTAAACGAGGTCCAGCGCCTCCAGACCCTGACCAAGAAATATCCGCACAGCGTTCTCGCCAGCGAAGACTTCGCCGGCTACTGCGGCGCCAACAGTTGGTTGACGCTCGGCAAGGAGCAGTTGCCGGGCATCAAGCATAAGCTGACGGTGCTTGCCCCCGATCTGTCGGGTGCTCTTGCGCTCGATGAGGACGGTGCGCTGGAGACGATTTACGACCGAATGTCGGACGCCGAGCAGGTCATGCTGCTTCATCGCGATGCCGCGCGGATGTCGACGGGTGACACCAGGAAGATCCAGTAGCCGCACTCTGATCCGAACGCCTTTGGCATGCAGTCCGGTCACGGTTCCGCCAGGGAACTGGCGATCGTTTCGAATCCAAGTTGCTCTAGGCTGGCAATGCGATAGTCTCGTTTACTGGCCCTGCCGCCCGGCAGGCCGCCAGAGTGGGCCTGGTGCGCATGAATTCGGGTGTTGATCTGCTGCGGATCGAAGATGTTGGCATCTCTTTTGCCATTATCGGTGGGCCGTTGCGTGCCGTCAGGCGCGCGAATCTTCGTGTCCTGCCCGGCAGGGTTACCGCGCTTGTGGGCGAGTCAGGTTCCGGAAAATCGGTTCTCAGCCAGGCAGTGATGGGCATTTTGCCGAACACTGCCCATGTTCGCGGCCGTATCCTGTTTTCCGATCCTGAAAAGCCGGGCACGACGCAGGATATCCTGCAGATGTCGCGTGATGGACCCGAAATCCGGGCGTTGAGAGGCAGCCGTATCGGCAAGATCTTTCAGGAGCCGATGACATCGCTGTCGCCGCTGCACACGATCGGCAACCAGGTCAGCGAATCCCTGCAAATTCATACGCCTCTAGCTCGGGCGGAGCGCAAGGCGCGGACCGAGGAAATGCTCAGCCTTGTCGGCTTTCCCAATCCCAAGCGCGCCTACGACATGTATCCCTTTGAACTTTCAGGAGGATTGCGTCAACGCGCCATGATCGCCATGGCTCTTATCTGCAGGCCCGCCCTGTTGATCGCCGATGAGCCGACGACCGCGCTGGACGTCACCATCCAGGCGCAAATCCTGCAATTGCTGCGCGGGCTTCAGACCAAGCTGAACATGGCGATGCTGCTGATCACGCACGACCTCGGCGTGGTCGCCAATGTCGCCGACGAGGTGGTGGTCATGTACCATGGCGAGATCATGGAAGCGGGACCTGTCGAGGCGATATTCCGCCGCCCGGGTCACCCTTACCTGAAGGGTCTGATGGCAGCCGTTCCGCATTTTGACCTGAAGCCCGGCGAAAGACTGAAGGCGCTTCGCGAGGTGCCGGTGAATGTCGGGAACCTGCTCGGCAAGCAGCCGGCGCCGGCATCGAAAGGGCCGGACGACATCCTATTGTCGGTGAGGGACCTGAAAAAGGTCTTCACCATCCGCAAGTCCGGATGGTTCGGCGGGGATCATCAAACCTCTGTTCGCGCCGTGGACGGTGTGAGCTTCGATATCAGGCGGGGAGAGTGCTTGGGTCTGGTCGGCGAAAGCGGCTCCGGCAAAACCACTGTCAGCAAGATTCTCATGCGGGCCGTCACCCCCAGCGGCGGCTCTGTGACCTTCAACGGCCGCGATGGGCCGATCGACGTCTTAAAGGCAGAGGAGGACGCGTTGCGCACACTGCGCGCGAAAATCCAGATGATCTTCCAGGACCCGGTTTCGTCGCTTTCACCCCGCATGACGGTGGAGAACATTTTGAGCGAGCCGCTGGAAATCCATCAACGTGGCAATGCCGCGTCCCGACTCGCCACGGTCAAGAGCCTGATGCAGGCAATCGGGCTCGATCCGCGCTTCATCAAGCGCTATCCGCACAGTTTCTCCGGCGGGCAGCGGCAGCGTATCGGCATCGCGCGCGCGTTGGCGCTGGGGCCTGAACTCCTGATCTGCGACGAGCCGGTTTCGGCGCTCGATGTCTCTGTCCAGGCGCAGATCCTGAACCTTCTGAAGGACCTGCAGAAGGAACTGGGCCTGACCTATCTGTTCATATCCCACAACCTGGCGGTGGTGGACTACATGGCGGACCGCATCGCGGTGATGTGCGGCGGGCGTATCGTCGAGCTTGCGCCGCGCGAAATCCTGCTCAGGAAACCGGTCCACCCCTACACGCGCTCACTGGTCGCCGCGGTGCCTTTCCCCGATCTCGACAGGCCGATGGATTTCAAGACGCTGAAGCTCGGCGGCGCGTCCGACACCAGCGCTTGGGGACCGCAATTCCGCGACGAGGGCGAGGAGAATACGCTGTCGCCGCTCGATCTTGGCGGCGGCCATCTCGTGCTGGCCCGTCGTTCGGCTGATGTCAGCGAGCTGCGCCATTGATCAGCCGGCGCACCGTCCTTGGACTCATGGCTTCGGCGTTTCTGCCGAGCACGTCGCGCGCCGGCGATCTGGAGCCGGAATTTCTTCAGCCCCAGCTGAAGGCCAAGGCGCTGCCGGCACTTGCCGAACGCTTGCCCAAGAGCCCGCGCGCGCTGAATCTCGCCGCGATGGGCCGGCAGCCCGGCCAGTATGGCGGCACACTGCGCACGATCATCGGTAGCCAGAAAGACATCCGGCTGATGACGATCTATGGATATGCTCGCTTGGTCGGCTATGACGAAAAGCTTGAACTGCAAGCCGACATTCTCGAAAGTTTCAACGTATCGAATGGTCGCGTCTTCACTTTCAAGATACGGGAAGGACATAAATGGTCTGACGGCAGCCTGCTGACGCCGGAGGATTTTCGCTATTGCTGGGAAGATGTCTGGCTGAACAAAGAGCTTTCGCAAGGCGGGCTCCCCCCGGCCCTGATGGCCGACGGCAAGCCGCCACGCTTCGAGATCGTCGATCCGTTAACGGTCCGCTATAGTTGGGACGCTCCCAATCCCGATTTCCTGCCCAAGCTCGCCGCTGCTTCGCCGCTATCGCTTGTCCTGCCGGCCGCCTATCTCAAGCAGTTCCACAGAAAATACCAGGATCCATTCCGGCTAGCCGGCCTGATGAAGGAGAACCGGGCCAAGAAATGGACGCTCCTGCATATCCGGATGTCGCGGCAATATCGCCCGGAGAACCCGGAACTGCCGACGCTCGATCCCTGGCAGAACCGGACGAAGCCGCCGGCTGAGCAGTTCGTCTTCGAGCGAAATCCGTTCTTCCATCGAATGGATGAGAATGGCCGACAACTGCCCTATGTTGACAGGATTGTCATGAATGTCAGTTCGTCGGAGATTATTTCAGCCAAGACTGGTGCGGGCGAGAGCGACCTGCAATGCATGGGAATTGACTTCACCGATTATGCCTTCCTGAGGGATGCGGAGAAGCGCTACCCGGTGAAGATGCATCTCTGGAAACGCACACAGGGCTCGCGGCTGGCGCTGCTGCCCAATCTGAATTGTTCCGACCAGGTGTGGCGCGGCCTTCTTCGTGACGTGCGCGTGCGCCGCGCACTTTCGCTCGCCGTGGACAGGCGCGAGATCAATATGGCCGTGTTCTACGGATTGGCGCAGGAGAGTGCCGATACGGTCTTGCCCGAAAGCCCGCTCTACCGGCCGGAATTCGCGAAGGCCTGGGTCGCCCATGATCCTGACCTGGCCAACGCCCTGCTCGACGAGGTCGGGCTTCAGACGCATGACGATGACGGCCTGCGGATACTTCCCGATGGACGCCCGGCGCAGATCATAGTGGAAACAGCCGGCGAAAGTACGCTGGAAACCGACGCGCTCGAGCTCATCACCGATCACTGGCGCAAGATCGGCATCGCCCTGTTCATCCGGACTTCGCAGCGCGACATATTCCGCAGCCGCGCGCTTGGCGGCCAGATCATGATGTCGATATGGTCGGGCATCGACAATGGCGTGCCGACCGCCGACATGAACCCTTACCAGTTGGCCCCCACCACCGACGACCAGTTGCAATGGCCGCTCTGGGGGGCCCACTACTTGTCTCACGGCACGCTCGGTGAAGCGCCCGATCTTCCAGCTGTGGTCGACTTGATGGCTCTGCTGAAGCGCTGGAACGCATCGACCGAAGCCACGGAACGCGCCGAAATCTGGAATTCGATGCTGTCGATCTACACTGACCAGGTGTTTTCGATCGGCACGGTGAACGGAACGTCTCAGCCGATTCTGGCGTCCTCGCGGCTGCGCAATCTGCCTGACAAGGCGCTCTACGGCTACGACCCGACAGCATATTTCGGTGTCTACATGCCGGATGCATTCTGGCTTGGAGAGTCCTGAGCGTGCTTCGATATATTGTCTGGCGCATCGCCGCAATGGTTCCAACGCTGCTTGTCATATCGGCGCTGGTGTTCACGATCATCGAACTCCCCCCGGGCGACTATTTCGACAGCTACGTTGCCGAGCTTAAGGCTCAAGGCGAAGCGGTGGATTCCGACCGCATCGATATGATGCGGAAGGAATATGGTTTCGACAAGCCGCCGATCGTTCGCTACTTCTACTGGGTAGGCGGGATGCTGCATGGCGATTTCGGTTATTCCTTCGAATATGAGCTGCCGGTTCGCGACGTCGTCGGGGACAGAATGTGGCTCACCGTGCTGGTCTCGTTCGTCACGATCATCTTCACCTGGCTCATCGCCTTTCCGATCGGCATGTACTCCGCCACCCATCAATACAGCTGGGGCGACTACGGCCTGACGTTCTTCGGCCTTCTCGGCCTTGCCATTCCGAACTTCATGTTGGCGCTGATCCTGATGTATTTCGCCAACATCTGGTTCGGCACGTCCATCGGCCATCTCATGGACCAGCAATATCTCGGCGAGCCCATGAGCTGGGCCAAGGCGAAGTCGATCCTCGCCCATCTCTGGATTCCGGTCTTTATCATCGGCACCGGGGGCACGGCCAGCATGATCCGGCGGCTACGCGCCAATCTGCTCGATGAACTACACAAGCAATATGTCGTGACCGCGCGCGCCAAAGGCCTTCATCCCTTCAAGGCGCTGGTCAAATATCCGCTGCGCATGGCGCTCAATTTCTTCATTTCAGACATCGGCTCAATCCTGCCGGCCATCATCTCCGGTGCCGAAATCACGGCGATCGTGCTGTCTTTGGAAACGACCGGGCCGATGCTGATCAAGGCGCTGCAAAGCCAGGACATGTATCTGGCAGGATCGTTCCTGATGTTCCTCGCCTTCCTGACGGTCATCGGCGTTTTGATTTCCGACCTGGCGCTGGCGCTGCTCGATCCACGAATTCGTTTGCAGGGCGGCAGCACCAAATGAACACGCAATCCCCGCTGCCTGCTCCGGGTGCCCCTCTGCAACACTACGTTTCCATAGAGCCCTTTGACCTGCAGTCGGTCGAGGCGATGACTCCGGAGCAGTCGAAGGTCTTTCAGGCGTCGCAGTTGCGGCTGATGTGGTGGAAATTCCGACGGCACCGGCTTGCCCTTATGTCAGGCATATTCCTGGCGGCGCTTTATCTCAGCATACTGATCTGCGAGTTCCTGGCGCCCTACAATCTGCACACTCGCAACATGGACTATATCTATTCGCCGCCCCAGCGGGTGCACCTGTTCCACAACGGCCAGTTCATCGGGCCGTTCGTCTACGGCCGCCAGATGATGCTGGACATGGACACGCTCAAGCGGAACTACGTCGACAAACAGGATGATGTTCAGCGGATCCGTTTCTTCTGCAAGGGCGACAGTTACCGGTTCTGGGGCATGATCGAAGGTGACAGGCATTTTGTTTGCCCTGCCGAAAACGGCCAACTCTTTCTGGCCGGCACTGACAGGCTGGGCCGCGATGTGTTCTCGCGCATCATCTATGGCGCGCGCATTTCACTGACAATTGGCCTCGTCGGCATCAGTTTCAGCTTCCTGCTCGGCATAGTCATCGGAGGACTGGCCGGCTATCACGGCGGCATCTTCGACCTGATCGTGCAACGGATAATCGAAGTTCTGCAATCGATCCCCAGCATTCCGCTATGGCTGGCTCTGGCGGCGATCATGCCGATAACCTGGAGTCCGATCCTGATCTATTTCGGCATCACCGTCATCCTCGGGCTGCTCCACTGGACCGGACTGGCGCGGGCCGTGCGTTCAAAGCTTCTAGCCTTGCGTGAGGAGGATTACGTCCTGGCCGCGCAGTTGATGGGAGCCAGCAGCAGCCGCATTATCCGGCGGCACCTCATTCCCGGCTTCATGTCGCATCTGATCGCGACGGCGACGATCTCCATACCCGGAATGATCCTGGGCGAGACGGCGCTGAGCTTCCTCGGGCTCGGCCTGAGGGCGCCGACAACCAGCTGGGGCATCCTGTTAACCGAGGCGCGCAGCGTCAATGTGATCGCGTTCTATCCATGGCTGCTTTTGCCAATGCTCCCCGTCATTCTCGTCATCCTGGCGTTCAACTTCCTCGGCGACGGCTTGCGGGACGCCGCGGACCCCTACAAGTGACATCGCTATTCCGCCGCGCGCCGCGCCGCCACCCACCGGTATGATCCTTGTAGGTAGCCTGTTCGGTTCATTGCAGTGTTCATCGTTCGGCTCTATATGCGGCGAGGCTCGATCCGGGTTTATTACGTCGCGCCCGGGTTTTACCCGCGAACCGTTCCGGTCGCGGGCATTGCCGATTTTTTGAGCTGGTTCAGGACACACGAACGCATATGAGTCGCCTCGAGAGTTTCATCCGCAGGATGACCGCACAGCGCGACATTCTCGATCAAGTCTGCGCGGAGGTGGCGAAGATCGAGGGTCCCGTGCTCGAACTCGGCTTGGGCAATGGCCGGACGTACCACCACCTGCGCGAGCGCCTGCCCAGACGCCGGATCGTGGCGTTCGACCGCGCGCTAGCCGCGCACTCCAGTTCAATTCCCGAAGCTGAAAACCTCGTGCTCGGCGAAATACGTGAGACGGCGGGCAGGTTCATTGGCATCGACGCCGCTCTTGTCCATGCCGACATCGGCACCGGCTATCAAGATCGCGATGCGGTGACCGCTACCTGGCTTCCCGAGCTGGCCGCGCGCCTGCTTCGCGTCGGCGGCATCGCGGTCAGCGGCACGCCGCTCGATCACCCGCTGTTGCAACGCCTCGTGCCGCCGCCTTCGGTGCCGGCCGATCGGTATTTTATCTGCAGGCGCGTGTAAGGACCGAGGCGACCCAAGCCCTCAGGGGATCGTGTATATCGCTATTTCTCGCTCAATACCGCGCAGCGAGACCTCGTGGGGCACGGGCGTCAGCGCGTTTCTGTGCAACAGATCGGCGGTGAGAGTGTCGTCGACCACCGCACGAGTGGCGAAGATCGCCTGTGCATTGGCAAGGTTCTGCACCCGCGAGGCTATGTTGACCGTCTGGCCGAAATAGTCCTGTCGCTCGTTCATGGACACGGCGATGCAGGGACCGGCATGGACTCCGATCTTGAGCAGCAGGTCCTCGCGCCCGCTCTTTTCGTTGAGCCCACGCATGGCTTCGCGAATCCTGAGGGCCGCGGCAATCGCACGATCAGGCGTCGCGAAGGTCGCCATCACCGCATCACCGATCGTCTTCACCACCGCGCCTGCCTCGGCCGCGACGATCTCGTGCAGAACCTGGAAATGCTCGCGCACGAGATCGAAGGCCGAAAGATCGCCCACCCGCTCGTAAAGCGCGGTCGATCCGCGCAGGTCGGTGAACAGGAAGGTCAGGCTGGTGATCTTCAGGCGCTGGTCGATGTCGAGCGTGTCCGCGCGGTAGAGATCGCGGAACGTCTGGTTGGTGAGCAGGCGCTTGGCGGTGAGGAAGGGCCGGCGTTTGCCGAGCAAATCATGCAACGCCTTGCCGGCGATGAAGACCGTCGGCAGCACGCGGGTGTCGGTCCTGTTTTCCAGCGAAATGCGCAACGGGCCGGGTTGCATCTCCAGCGTCTGGCTCTGGACATGATCGCGGTCGAAGACCAAAGAAAGGCTGCGGCGTTCCTTTGTTGGTTCCCCCTTCCCGTCGATGAACTGCACTGAATGGGTGACCGGCTCGAAGACGATGACGAATTCGGGCGGCAGCTGTACCGGCAAAACCGCCTTTTCACCGGGCGCAAGCTCGATATCCTCCAGTGAGATCTCTTCCATCTTTTTCGCGAAATCCTCATCCGGCAGATCGACGCCGGACGCCCAGTAGATCTGGCGGAAATATTCCATCAACGGCAGCTCGTGTGGATTGTGGGCGGCAATCCTGCGTATGCGGGGACTGACGGTGAATGTCACCTCGACCATCTCGTCGAGCGTCGGCGAATATCCCTCGGAGCACAGCGTGCAGGTGTATTCGTCCTTCTGCAGGGTCTTCAGCGTGGCGTTAGTGTCGAGCACGCCGCCGCAGCCGGGGCACAGGACGTTCCAGGAAATGTCGAAGATGCCCACCCGCGCCGCATGCAGGAAGGCGCTTATGGCGCGCTCCTCGTCGAGGCCATGCTTGCTGGCGAAGGCTGGCGCATTGATGCGGCAAAGTTCGCGGTCTCCTGCCTCGGCGATGGTTCGCTCAATCGCGTCGATTGCCCTCGGATCGACATCGGTCGATTGCCGCAGAAGCGAAAACAGATCCTGAGCTTCGTTCATGGTGCAGGCTCCGGAAAATGCGCCCCAAGGCGTGTTGACCAGACCGCCCTTTGGTCCGAGTGTTCCATTTTACTTCGAAATGGACTGTACCGCCATTCGAATAGATAAGCTTGGTGACAGTTCAATTCCGTGCGGCGGATTTCACTGGCCACAAGCGACACCACGCTGCATCAAACTCTACGCCATCTAACGGTATCTTGGCGCAATCGGCATCATGGATTGCAGAGACGGCTGGATTTTCAGGTGAAGTCCGGTACATCGTGGCGAGCCGATTGCCTTTGCCGGAACGCCATGACCAGCACGACCTCGCCATGCTCCGAGAAAATCCAGCCGCTGCTCCGATCCGTCCGGCCAAGCGATGCGGAGGCGCTTTGCGCCATCTTCAACATGCCGGGTTTCCGCTGGGGCACGTTCAGGATGCCCTTCGAGAGGGTGGAGCAGGTGGAGCGGCGCATCGCCAAGTCCGGCCAGGAAACCACCTGGATCGTTGCGGAGTTGGACGGCAAGGTCGTCGGCCATGGCAGCTTGGTCGTGCAGGGTTCGCCGCGCCGTCCGCATATCGGCGAGATCAATATCGGCCTCGACGATGCCTTTGTCGGCAAGGGCATCGGCTCTGCCATACTTGGCGCGCTGCTTGACGTGGCCGACAACTGGAGGGCCCTGAAGCGGATCGAATTGGCCGTCTATGCCGACAACGAACCGGCTATCCGTCTCTACACAAGCCACGGCTTCGAGGTCGAAGGTCGGCATGTGAAGGCCGGTTTTACCGACGGGCAGTACCACGACCTCCTGAGCATGGCCCGGCTGCGGTTCTAGGCCTCGCTGTTTCCCTTGGCGTTTGCACCACAAGCGGCTAGACGGGACCAATGACCGCCGCCTTTGACCGAACCCTTACGCCTCCGGCGGAAATTCTGGCTGTGCTGTCGCTGCTCTGCCCGGAAGTCGTGCGTGACATCGAGCTGAACTGGAATGCACCGGTTTCCGACTATGCCCGCCATCTGTGGCGGCCGGTGGCAAGGCCTGCATCCGGCCCGGCGATCGCTGCCCGCTCGATCCTGCGTGAAGTCCTGCATCAGCGCCTCGGTGCGGTCATGCAACCTGAGGAGGCCGGCAAGGTCCTCGAAGAGTTCGAGCACAGACCGGTGATTCAGTCCGGCCTGCATTGCCTGCTTCTGATGGACCGGATCACCTTCGATGCCCTGCTGCTTGCCTGGCTCGGCGCGGTCGAAAACGGACTGTCCGCGTTTGTCGGCTTCATGGGAACGACGATGACCATGGAGACGATTGGCCGGGAGGGGCCGGGATGGCTCGATGTCGGCGACGCCAAGGTCAACCTGTTTGGCATGGGGCGCCACAAACTGTGCCGCAAAAGCGCCTGCGTGGCCGGTCCCGTCTCCCTCAACAAGCGCGGGCTCGAAGCGGTGGGCGATGAAACGGATGCCAGCCGCTGGCTGGGCACACTGCTTGCCAGTCAGGACAAGGTGTTTGGAACCGCCGCCGATGCACTGACAGCCCTCAACGAGGATCTGTTCGCCAATTGGGACCGTTCTGGCATGGCCCTGCCGGTTTTCATCAACGATCGGCTCGCCGGCGCTGCCATGGCGCGGCATCTGGAATCCGACGGCAACCTTCTTTCCAGGCTGCTCATCGAGCCCGCAAGACGCCAGCGTCTCGACCATGCCTTGCAAGAGGCCGCATCGAGCCCGTTTGGCAGATTCCTGCCCAATGCGACGGACTATTTCTGGGGCATCCGCGAGGAGCGCGTGCGCAAGCTCGTCCTCGACAACGGGAGACTGGTCGAGCCTGACAGGCCGAATGGCCTTTGCATCCCGTTCGAGCGGCCGCATCTCAGGCAGGCGCTGCTGGACGGCGTGCTGCTGCCGAACTTGTTCCTGATGTTCCTCGTTCTTGCCATATTGCCGCGCGTGCGGGTTGTGGGCGGCCTGAGACAGATTGGTTATGTAGCGCTTTTCCACTCGATCCTGCTGGCCGTGCTGGATGAAAACGCGCCGGAAGAGCGCGATCTGGCTGCGGAACTGCAGGTTCGGGAAAATGCCTGGGGCATGGGGGTCATCGATGAAAAGATCTCGGTCCGCGAGCAGCTTGCCGGCCTGCCGGAAGGGGCGCTCTTCCCGGACCTGCTCCGGCAATACCGTTTGCGGACATTCGCCGAGACGACCGACGACCTCAAACTGGTTCGCGAAAACCCCCGATGGCGCAAGGTCGGCCGGGCAGTGATACCTGAGCCTCAAGGCCTCATCCGGACATGACCTCGCCGGTCACTGCACGATTCCGGCCTTGCGCAGCCCGTCCACCACGAGCTCGAAATCGGCAGGGTTCTTGTAGGGCAAGATCTTGCGGCGGTATTCCAGCGAATAGTCGGGATTGACGCGGAGTACCTCCTGCCATGCCGCACGGGCCTCGTCGAAACGGCCCAGATGGCCGTAGCTGGCGGCTAGAAGCGCGCGCGAGACGTCGCTGATGGGATTGCGGCTCAACCGCTGCTGCAACAAGTCGACGGCCGTTTCGTACTTTTCCAGCTGAAACCATGCCAACGCCTGGAAATGCAGGAGCACGTCCGGAAAATAGGGGTTCAAGGCCGCGCCGCGCTCGAACCACTGTAGCGCCTCCTCGGATCTACCCGAATAGTGGAGCGCCTCGCCCAGGCTTACGTGCGCTTCGGCGAAGTTCGGATTGAGGACTATCGCGCGCTCAGCCTCGCTGATGGCTCCGTCGTGCCGACGTGTGTAAAGGTAGACCAGACCGAGCGCCCAATGTGCCAAGGGGTCGCCATCATCCACTGCTACGGCCCGCGTCGCAATCTCGGCAGCTTGCTCCATCGATCTCGGCGGCGAGGCACTCCACCTGTTCAAATAGTCGAGCCCATGAGTGAGAGCCAGAAAGGCGTGCGCCGAAGCGAAATTCGGGTCCAGTTCCACGGCACGTTTCAGAACGTCACGGGCGGCAATATTCGTTTCCTTCGTCAGCCGGTGCCACAGCTCCCGGCCTCGCAGGAAACAATCATAAGCCTCCACATTGTGGGTGTGCTCGGGCGCCAGCCGCTGCCGGTCGCCATCCGCCAAATTGACCGCGAGCGCGCCGACGATGTGCTGCGTCACGTCATCCTGCACTGCGAAGATATCGGTCAGGTCGCGATCGAACCGCTCCGCCCAAAGATGGCCGCCCGAGGTTGCATCGATGAGCTGCGCGGTGATGCGCACCCTGTTGCCCGACTTGCGTACGCTGCCCTCCAGCACGTGCCGGACGCCGAGCTTCGTGCCCACCTCCTGCACATGGACGTTCTGGCCCTTGAAGATGAACGACGAATTGCGGGCTACGACGAACAGCTGCGACAGCTTCGACAGCGCCGTAATGATATCTTCCGAGATACCGTCGGCGAAGTAATCCTGCTCGGCGTCGCCGCTCATGTTGGCGAACGGCAGGACGGCGATCGACAGCTTCGGCGGCGCTGCCGCCGCAGGCCGGACCGCCGCGGTATCCGAAGTCGCGGGCACCTTGGCCCCGGCGGTGCCGACCTGCAGCGAATAGACCCGGATGGGCTCGGCGATGTTCTTGAGCTTGGTGTCGCCGAGATCGTTGACGGAGAGATCGAGCCTCGCCTTGACCTGGCGATAGGCATCTTCTGACAGGCAAATGGCGCCCGGCGCCGCGACGCCCTCCAGGCGCGAGGCGATGTTGACGCCGTCGCCCATCAGATCGCCGTCGCTTTCCTCGACGACGTCACCCAGATGGATGCCGATCCGGAACTCGATACGGCGGTCCTGCGACACGCCGGCATTGCGCTCGACCATGCCGTTCTGCACCTCGACGGCACAGCGCACGGCGTCTACCACGCTGCGAAACTCGACCAGCGCCCCATCGCCTGTGCGCTTGATGACGCGCCCGTTGTGCACGGCGATAGTCGGATCGATCAGGTCGCTACGCAGTGTCCGCAGCCTCGCCAACGTACGATCTTCGTCCGCGCTTGCGAGTCTGCTGTATCCGACCACATCCGCAGCCAGGATTGCGACTAGCCTACGATTCTCGCTCATGGGTCCGTTTCCTCATCTCCACGATAGCAGGAACACGGAGGCAGGAGGGAACTTTCGCAAAAACGGCGGCCACGCAGCCGCCCGATGCGCAGCGCTCCGTTGCCGGATCCACACGGATCGTTCGATGCCCATTTGCGCTGCCGCTTGCCGGCCGACGGCGATCGGTTCATCCTTGTGAGACCGTGGCGGTGTGTACGCAGCGAGATCATGCCGTCACGGCCCCTAGCGAGGTCTGTTCCATGGACTGTTCGGGCTGCGGTTTCGAGATTGAGGGCGGTTACGCCTTCTGTCCGAGGTGTGGCAGGCGCCAGCCCGTGCCATGCGCCAGTTGCGGCTATCCCTGTGCGCCTGATTTCGAGTTCTGTCCGAAATGTGGGGCAAGCGTTGGTGCGCACGCAAAAGCCGTCGAACGGCCTGGCCCGACACCAAGCCGGACCATTGTGCCGCCTTCTCGAACCCCGTCGCTGCTTTCGAACATCGAAAGCGAAGAAGGGCTGCATCCTGTCTCCGACGCCGATCGCCGGACGGTGACGGTGCTGTTCGCCGACCTTTGCGGCTTCACGACACTCAGTGAGCAGCTCGACCCCGAGGTCATGCAAACGCTGCAGAACGAATTGTTCAAGGAATTGACGGCGGCCGTGCGAAACTTTGGTGGTTTCGTCGACAAATTCATCGGCGATGCACTGCTCGCTTTGTTCGGTGCACCGGTCGCGCATGAGGACGATCCCGAACGTGCGCTTCGCGCCGCTCTCGACATGATCGCCCGGACGGCGCGGCTCGGCGAAAGCGCCCCTCACTCCGGCTCGCCTCTGTTGCTCCACATCGGCATAAACACGGGTCCGGTCGTCACCGGCGGATTGGGCATCGGCACCGCCAAATCCTACTCGGTGACCGGCGACACCGTGAATACGGCGCAACGACTGCAATCGCTGGCCGCACCGGGTGAGGTGCTGGTAGGCGAGCTCACTCACAGGTTGACCCGGCATGCTTTCTCTTACGAGTCGCTGGGTGATGTCGTGTTTCGCGGCAAGGCTGGCAGCGTGCTCGTCCATCGACTGGATGCACCGCTTGCGGCGCCGCGTGCAGCACGTGGGCTCGAGGCGCTCGGCCTCAGTGCGCCGATGATAGGTCGTGGTGCGGAGCTCGATAGAATGCTGGCGAGCCTCGACCAGGCGTGTGGCGGCTCGGCCCAACTTGTCCGCCTCGTCGGAGAAGCCGGTATCGGGAAATCGCGGCTGGTGCAGGAGTTCGTGGCCCGCGTCGGCGACGAGGATCGTTTTCGCAGCGTCGCCGTACGGCGGGTCACATGCTCACCGCTGGGCGAACAATCATTTGGCGCTTTGGGCGCAGTGGTGCGCAGCGCTGCCGGGATGATGCAAAACGACAGTGGGGACGAAATGCGCGGCAAGCTCGCAGGCTTGCTTGGCGATCTCGGCCTGCAGGGCGAGGAGGCGAAGCGGCTGATGCCTTTGCTCTACCATGTGCTTGGCCTTGGCGACCCCGATGCCACCTTGCAGCATGTCGAGCCAGAGCAGTTGCGGCGGCAAATTCTCTACGCAGTCCGCACAATCATCGAACGGCGGCTTGCGTTGTCGCCGCTGTTGATTGTCGTCGAAGACCTGCACTGGGCCGACGCCGTGTCGCTCGAGGCGCTACGTTTCGTAATGGACAGGTTGGAACGTACGCGCTTGATGTTGCTGGTCACGCATCGTCCGGCATCGGACCACGGCCAGCTCGACTCAAGTCGGGTCAGTCACACAGCGCTCAGGCTTTCGCCGCTCAACAACAATGACGGACGCACCCTGCTGGCGGCGCTTTTCGGCGAGAGCTGGGTAAACTCCGCAGGCGGGCTTCTCGACCAGATCCTCGAGCGCGCGGGCGGCAACCCCCTTTTCGTAGAGGAGATCGTTCGCGGCCTTGTCGATCGCGGTGTACTGATGCGCGATGGTCAGCAATGGCGGACTGTGGCAGGCGAAGTCGCAACCGGCATTCCCGCCACTATCCAGGCAATGTTGCTTGCTCGCGTCGACCGGCTGCCTCAAGAGGTGCGCCGGTTGGCCCAGGAAGCCGCGGTAATCGGCCCGCGCTTCGATGCCACACTTCTGAGATCCGTGACCGCCGACCCCGGCAAGCTGGAAACCGGCTGCGAACTGCTTTGCGATGCGGAAATCATTGAGGAAGTTGCCGGATCAGGCTCGGTCTCGTCGCAAAGCTACCGCTTTACGCAAACGTTGCTGCAGGACGTGATTTACCAGAATCTGCTCCTGCAACGCCGGACCGACATCCACGGGCGAGTCGGTGCTGCCTTGGAGCAACTTTGCGGCGACAAGCCGGAACGGCTCGAGGATTTGACCGTGCTCGGTCATCATTTCGCACAGAGCGCCGAGCGGGAGAAGGGCGCGCACTACCTGCAGGCAGCGGGCGATCGCGCCCGCATGATATATGCCAACGACGACGCCCTTCGTTTCTACGAGCGAGCGCTGACTGCGCTGGGCACGACCGGGCAGGCACCGCTCAAACTGGCTATTGCAGAGTGCATTGCCGATTTGAGCGGCCCGCTAGGCCGCCGCGAGATCGCGCACCACCACTACGAGACGGTGTTGCAGGCATATCGCGAGTCGGCCAACCATATCGCTTCGGCACGAGTTTTGCGTAAGATCGGTCGGCTGCTCTGGGACGTCGGCAAGCGGGACAACGCAGAATCCCGCTATGCTGAAGCGGCAGCGCTCCTCGATGGGGCGGATGCCCCGGTCGAGCAGGCCCATCTCTGGCAAGAACGTGGCCGACAGGCGTTCCGTGGCGGAGATAACGCTCTCGCGGCAAAATGGGCAGACGCGGCGCTGGATTGCGTACGCGATCTGACAACGGAGCATGTCTCCGAGGCAGGGCGCGATGCCACTCTTGTGACCGCCGAGGCACTCAATACCAAGGCTGTTGCGTTGGCTCGCCTTGGGCGAAACCATGAAGCCGTGCGTCAGGTTGAGCGTAGCATTGAATTGGCCGAAGCCGCCGGCCTGCCGGGCGCGGCCTGCCGCGGCTATACCAATCTCGGCGTGCTTTATACGACCATCGATCCGGCACAGGCGATGGAGGTCTGTCGGCGCGGTCTTGAAGTGGCGCGTCGTATTGGTGATTTGGGTTTCCAGGCGCGCCTCCTCGCCAATCTGGCGGTCGCTTGTTGTACTTTCACGGATCGCTGTCCGACGGAGGGCGTGCCCGCTGCCGAGAAGGCCATCGAGATCGACCGGGCGCTCGACCAGCGTGAGCACCTGCCGGTGCCGTTGATCGTGCTTGGGCAGATCCACCAGTGCAACAGCCGCCCGGAGCTGGCGGTTGGGTTGTTCCACGAAGCACTGGACGTAGCCCGCGAAACGGGCGACCCCCAACTGCTGTTTCCGTGCTATGATGGCCTCGCAACGCTTAATCTCGACCTCGACAATCTGATCGAGGCCGAACGCTACTTTTCCCTGGCGCAGGGTATATGCGCCCAGCACGGGCTCGACCCGGAAGCGCTTGTGGTGCTGCCTTTTCTCGACTAGCCGGGGTTGGAGGTTGCAAATGTCCGCGCAGAGTGACTTGGTGCCGCTTCAACCGGGCGACCGTGCGCCGAATGTTGTACTCGACGCCATTACCCAGGAAGGCAAGATCGCGCTGGACGACTTTCGCGGACAAAAACCCGTGCTGGTCGGCCTGTTTCGAGGTCTGCATTGTGCGTTTTGCCGGCGCCATATCGCCGCCCAGGCGCGGCTCGATCCGGAGCTGCGTGAAAAGGGCGTCGGGAGCCTGACGGTGGTCAACACGCCCATCGAGCGGGCACGTCTCTATTTCCGCTACCACCCGATGCCGAACCTGCTCGCGGCCTCCGACCCTGAGCGCGCTTCACATCGTGCCTTTGGACTGCCCAATCTCGAATTCACCCAAGACGAAACGAGCTGGCCCTACAAGGTTTCGATGGCAACGGCGATGGCTATGCGGGTCGATATGCCAGGCGAGATGCCCGGTCCAATGGATCCTTTTGCAGCCAGCTCATTCCTCGACAAGAAGGACCATTACGAAGTGACCGAAGCCGACGAGCAGATGATGGCAACGGGACACGGACAACTGATCGGTCAGTTCCTGCTGGACCGGCAGGGCATCGTTCGCTGGAGCTTCACGGAGGTTCCAGAGGGTGGGCGATACATGTTCGGGGCGCCAAGCCCGCGGGAGCTGATGTCAGCGGTGTCCCAAGTCGCCCAATAGACTTGTGAACGCGGTAAACGGCGGGACCTGAACAAAGCTGAAGCAATTCAGACGTTGGCCTCGACAAGCCGGACTGTACGGCTCATTCGAGTGCGGCCTCCAGAATGGCGACAAAGTCATCGAGCGAGCGGTCGCCGCGAATCTCGATGCGGGGAAGGTCGATTGGATCGCAATCGAGGTCCGCCGGCCCGTGCCTGCCGCCGAAGCCGGTTCGATAGCCGCACTCCCTGGCCAGCCGGCCAAGCCGCCGGTCGGTGACAGAGAAAGGCGCCGCGAACGTCGTCGTTGGCCGGCCGGTCCATCGCTCGACGAACATGCGTGAGCGCAAAAGTTCGGCGGCCAGGTCGGAGCTCGACAGACCGTCGATGGCGCGATGCGTCGCCATATGGCCTCCGAAGAACGCACCTTCGCCGGCGAGGCGCCGCACCGTCCCGGCGTCCATGAGCGGCGTCGGTGGACCGCAGTCGGCATCCCACTTGGCACTTCCCCCACCAAATCCGTCACCAGGAACACTTCCGCGGTCAGGTCGTTCCCGCGCAAGATCGGCCAGGCATGGTCGGCAAAGTTCTGGAAGCCGTCATCGAACGTGATCAGCACCGGACGGCCAACGAAAGGGTGACGGTTGGCGATGAACTATTCCAGTTGCTCGGACATGATCGCGTGAAAGCCATTGGCGCGCAGCCACCACGATCGAAACCAAGGGATGATGCGCCACGCCGTCTTACCCGCGCCTGGTTCGGAGGTAGAACAGGAGTCCCGACACATAGCCGGCGATTTCCTTCGTCGACCCATCGTCCGCCAGGAACATCGGTACCACACCGCCTACGGTAGCATTGCCCTGGATCATCGAGCTTTCGTTTTTTCGGCAAGAGTCGGCGAATGTTAAAAACGGATGACGGCATCGGACGGCAGCACAGCCCTGTCAAGATCGGGGCGAATTGGAGGCAGGCAAGAAAGACTTGAAGACAGGCTGGAATGGCAAGCACTCATGTCCGACGGCGTAGAGCTGAGATCGATGCGCCCGTGCATTTCCGCCCGCGCTTTCTTCACCGCTCGGGTGAGGATCATCTGGTCTTCGCCACACCAGCCGCTCTGTCAATATCCGCCGACGACCGGCAATATCTCGCCGGTGATGTAGCTCGAGCAGTGCGGCGAGGCGAGGAACACATAGGCGGGCGCGAGTTCTTCCGGTTGCGCCGGTCGTTTCATCGGCGTGTCGGCGCCAAACTTCGCCACATCATCTGCTTCCTTGTCCGCTGGATTGAGCGGCGTCCATACCGGACCCGGCGCCACGGCGTTCACTCGTATACCCTTGCCGATCAGGCTGCCGGAGAGCGCTCGCGTAAAGGCATGGATGCCGCCCTTGGTCATGGAATAGTCGACCAGCGCCTTCGAGCCCTCGATACCCGTGACCGAGCCGGTGTTGATGATGGCCGAGCCGGGTTTCATGTGCGGCACGGCCTCCTGAGCCATATGAAAATAGCCGTAGAGATTGGTCTTCAGCGTGGTGTCGAAATGCTCTTCGGTCAGTTCGCTGAAATCCTGGGAGTGAATCTGGAAAGCCGCATTATTGACCAACACGTCGATCCGCCCGAATTTTTCAACCGTCTCCGCCACCGCCCTCTGGCAATGTTCGCGCTTGCTGACATCGGCCTTCACCAGGATGCAGCTTGCGCCCTCCTTCTCGACAGCCTCCTTTGTCTCTTGGGCGTCCTTGTCCTCCGCCAGGTAGACGATCGCAATGTCGGCGCCTTCTCGGGCAAACAAAACCGCTACGGAACGGCCGATGCCGGAATCGCCACCTGTGATCAAGGCGACTTTGCCGTCGAGTTTTTTCGATCCGAGGTAGTAGGGCGCGTCGTAAAGCGGAGCGGGCTCGATCGCCCACTCATGCCCAGGCTTTGGCTGGTGCTGCTCGGGGAAGGGCGGTTCGGGGTAATTTCGCGCGCCTGCCTGCATGGCGCCTTGCTGTTTGGCTTTGGGTCTCGATTTGTCCTTTGCATCGATGCTGCGCTGGATGTGGCGCTGCTTGGCCGCCTCGCCGGCGATTTCCGATTTCATCCGCATGGCTGTCTCCTGATCTGGAGAACGAACAACTCCCGTCAGACAAAAAGGTTTACGCCGCTCGCATCATTTCCTTTATCGGTCGCTGCTGTCGGCCGCATCGGAGCTGCGGCTCCCTTGTCACCTGTTTAGCTGAAACGGCTGGCGCGGAAGGTTGCGAGCATTGGGTGTGGATTGCCCGAGACGATCTCGCGGGCGAGCAACTCGCCGACAATCAGTCCGAGCGTGGCGCCGCTGTGGCTGAAGGCAACGTGGAGACCAGGGACGGTCTCGAGTTCTCCAAGCACCGGCTCGCCGTCGCCGGGGATAGGCTTCGGGCCGACGGCGTAGGCGGCGAGCTGGAGACGCGGATTGCCGTCGAGCACTGCACTGGCTTCGTCGAGCAGTCCCTGGACGGTCCTGTCGTGCACGGTGTAGGTGCCGTCCGAGTTGGCGACGACCTCTTCCTCCGACCATGCCGAATCCAAAACAAGCGCACCATCGGGCGTTGGCCGCACCGCCACCCGCGGCGTGTTCAGAACGGCACGAAGGTCGGTCTTGATCGGTTGGGTTTTCAGGAGCAGCGAAATCGGCGTGGCGTCGGGGACATGAACGCCAATCTCGGCGAGCGCGGCTGGAGTGGCTGGTCCAACGGCAAGCAGCACTGAATCTGCCTTTAGCGGCTCGCCACCAGCGGTGACGACGCCGCGAGCGCGGCCCCCCATAATATCAATCCGCACGCGTCCGGCATCCTCGACAAGCTTGCCGCCCTTGGCGCGGAATTCCTTGAGCAGCCGATCGATCAGAGCGGGCAAGTCGACCCATCCCTCGCCAGGATTGAAGATCGCGCCCTGTGGACTGATCGCACCGGTATTCACACCGGGCGTCACGGCGGCAACTTCCGCCGGGCTGAGCAACAGGGCGTCATAGCCGATATCCTGCTCCAGTTGGCAGATCGAGACGATCTGGTTTGTGTTCTCGTCCGCATCCCAAGTCAGGCCGCCGTCGAAGCGGAGCCACGATGCCGTTTCCGGCTTTGTGGCAGCCAGCGTGCGATAGCGGTCGATGCCAGCGAGCCTCAAGCGATGATAGGCGGTGTCGGCGCGCCGCGCCGAGTTCAGCCAGGAAAGTGAACGGCCCGAGGCCCCATTGGCCGGCGCACCATCGTTCACGATCGTCACGTCGAGGCCAAGACGAGCAAGATGCAGAGCGGAGGAGACACCAAAGATGCCTGCGCCGACGACGATCACCTGGCGCGGCTTTGAGGATGCGGTCATGGAGAGTTCCTTCTACGCGGAAGAGGAATGGGAATGCCGACATTGGGCGAAGAACGGTAGGTCTAGTAATCCTTCAGCTTCTTCATGTAGCGCCGGCCCTCAAGCATCGGCCGGTCGCGCAGATCGGCCAGCTTGTAGGCAAACCGCCATAGAGTGTCGAAGAAGACCAGGGGCACGAGATAGGGCTTGATCCGATCTGCCATGCCCATGAGGTCGAGTTCCGTTGCGTCCACAAGCAGGATGTTCTCACGGCTGCCATATTGGAAAAGAAAGTCGCGCGCGCGCTCAGTGAGGCGCCGCGTCTCGTCCAGCCCCAACATCACAATGAAGCCTGCATCCTCGTCCACCACCTCGAAAGGCCCGTGGAAGAACTCGTTGGCATGTATGGCCTGCGAATCGTACCACTGCATCTCCATCAGGACGCAGATTGCGTACGAATAGGCCGCGCCATAGCTGGCACCGCTGGCGAGAGTATAGATTGCCTTGCGCGGCGCGAAACGGGGTGCAAAGGCCTGAAACCGGTCGGCATAGATCCGGTGCGCACGATCGATCGCCGGCTGGAGATGGCCGAGGCTGATCAGCAGGTCGGCGGTCAGTCCGGCATTCTCTCGATCGTCGATCAGGCCAGCGAGCACCATGTAGAGCACTCCGTAGTTGCTGTAGGCTGAATCGATTGTTTTGCCGGTCGTGTAGGAAGCCTGGTAGGCGACCGGGTGGTCGACCGCCCCAGCAAGCGGCGATGTTTGGTCGAGTGTCATGCCGATCGTCGTGGCGCCTCGATCCCGCGCATGATTGGCAGCACGCACCGTTTCCCTAGTGGTTCCGGTCTGCGAGCAAAGGACAACGAGCGTATCGGGTCCCAAGCGCCGTGGATCACGGCAGACGAACTCATCCGCATTGTAGATGTCGCAGGCCATCGTGCCGCTGTGACGGTCGACGAAGTATTTTCCTGCCATCATGATGGAGAGCGAGCCGCCGCACGCCACGAGAAATAGATGCGAAAACCGCCTGCCCGCCGTGGCGGCCAGGGCGCGTTCTACATCGGCGGGCAGTGCGGAAATCATGAGCATCCTCGTCTCGTTCGGAAAGCTTGAGGCCGGCGCACAATTGACAAACAGCAGTCATTGTGTGAACGTTCTCATATTCATAAACCGAAAGTTCCGCCATGGTCAAGATTGCCGCGATGGGCGATAACGTTGTCGATTGCTATATTGCCCGGGGCGAGATGTATCCTGGCGGCAACTGCCTCAATGTGTCGGTCAATATCAGCCGCTTCGGCGGGCAGACGGCATATGTCGGAGCGATCGGCGGAGACCGCGCCGGGGACCTGATCCACACCGCGCTGTCATCGGAGCGCGTCGACGTCAGTCGGCTGCGCCGCCTCGACGGGCCCACCGCCTACTGCCTCATAGGTCACCACAATGCCGATCGGATTTTCCTGACCTTCGATCTCGGCGTGTCGATGTTCACGCCGAACCGAGAAGATCTCGATTTTCTCTCGGGCTTTCAGGCCACCCACATCGGTCAGTCTAGCGGGCTCGATGCATGGATACCGGAGATTGCCAATAAATCGCTGGTTTCTTATGATTTTTCGACACGTCGGGAACCGGAGCATCGCCATTCGATCGGACGCTACTGCTATCTGGCCTCGGTGTCGGGTGACGGTCTCGATGACAAGGAATCGGACGCAATTGCATCCGAATTGCTTGCATGTGGTTCCAAATGGGTCCTTGTCACGCGTGGTCGGGCCGGTGCGCTGCTTCGCAGCCACTCCGTCTCCTGCCGCGTCCCGGCGCGACTGGTCGAACCGGTCGACACGCTGGGCGCGGGCGACACCTTCATCGCCCGAACGCTATTCGGCCTTCTTAAGCAAGAGGCACCTCGGGACATTCTCGGCCAAGCCGCCGAGGCAGCGGCGGCTACATGCCAGTACTACGGGGCGGTCGGCCATGCGGCGGCGATCGATATAGGCGTGGTCACGTCCGAAATCCTGCTCCGAGCGCAGCGCCTACAAGACGGAACGGTGTAGTTGCCGGGTTCTCCATGACAATTGACGTAAAGAATTTCCGATGCTAACGTGAGAACGTTCTCATCATGAAACCAGGCGTCGCCTGAGAGCGTCGGTCCGTGGATGAGAGCTCAAGTGGGATCGCAGGCCGAGTACGGCTATCAATGAGAGGAGAAGACATGCAAACGAATTCGAGCAGGCGTCGGCTGATCAAATGTGGTCTGGCCGCGACCATTGCGCTGGTGACCGGATTTGGAACTTTGGTCGCGTCAACGCAGTCAAAGGCGGCCGACAATCCCTACAACCTCATTGATCCTTCGGCGATCAGTGTCGGGACGATGGGCGATGCAAAACCTTATGTCTTCACCGACGCCAATGGCAATTTCACGGGGTTCGACGCGGAACTGTTCCGTGACGTGGCCCACCGGCTCGGTTTCAAGGACGAGCAGGTCGTTTTCACCGGCCAGGAATTCTCGGCGCTGCTGCCCTCCGTTGCCAACGGCCGTTTCGACGTGGCCGTTGCCGCCATCGGCACGACCGCGGAGCGCAAGAAGACCGTGGATTTCAGCGACGGCTACCTCGCTGGCTACCTGTCGATCATCTCGGCCGATCCGGCACTGACCAGCAATGAGAGCACCGCCGGAAAGCGCATCGGCGTGATCCAGGGTACACTGCAGGAAATCTATGCCGAGAAGAACCTGAAGGGTGACATCGTCAAATTTCCCGACAACAACACCGCGGTAGCTGCACTCAACAACGGAACGATCGATGGCCATTTCACCGACTACGAGTCGGCCAAGCAGTATGTCGAGCGCTATAAAAACCTCAAGATAACGATGAACGTGCCATCCTTCGATGCGCCGGCGGGCTTCGTCGTAAAAAAGGGCAATGACACCTTTCGCGAGGCGCTGAATAAGGCGCTGCATGCGGCCATGGACGACGGCACCTGGAAACGGCTGCACGAAAAGTGGTTCCCAGGCACCCCGATGCCGGACCAGTATCTGCCCAAGAAGTAGTCCGCAGGGCGTCTTTCATCGATGCTTTTCGGCCGGGCTCGTGAGCGATGTGCCCGGCCGCATTTCTGGTGGGATTGAATATGAGCTGGCTCGATACATTCACGCGCAGCTTCCTGGACTTCCAGGCGATGGTGGACGTCCTGCCCAACATGATCATGGTGGGTCTGAAAAACACCTTGATCCTGGCGATCGCGTCGACCCTGTTCGGCACGCTGATCGGAATGGTGCTCGCCGTGATGGGGATCTCCGAAAGCTGGCCGCTGAAGCTCATTGCACGATTTTATACCGACATCTTTCGCGGGCTGCCCGCCATCGTTACGATCCTGATCATTGGCCAAGGGTTTGCCCGGCTGGGCCGCGACTTGTTCGGTCCGTCACCTTATCCTTTGGGCATTCTGGCGCTCAGCCTGATTGCCGGGGCCTATATCGGAGAAATCTTTCGCTCAGGGATTCAGAGCGTCGAACGCGGGCAACTCGACGCCACGCGTACTCTTGGCATGACGTATGGCCAAGGCATGAGGCTGGTGGTTATTCCGCAAGGCATCCGCCGCGTGCTGCCGGCACTGGTCAACCAGTTCATCGGCAACGTCAAGGATTCCAGCCTTGTCTACTTCCTCGGGCTTCTCGCTTCGGAACGCGAACTGTTCCGGGTGGGGCAAGATCAGGCCGTCCTAACCGGCAACCTCTCCCCGCTGTTGCTGGCGGGCATATTCTACCTGGTGATCACGGTGCCTTTGACCCACCTTGTCAACTATATCGATGCGCGCATGCGCGTCGGCAAGCGCATCGTCGCTGTGCAGAGCGGGCTCAAGGAAGTCGCCGAGCTTGCCGAAGCGGGCAGGCCGGACGTTGCGAAGTCGTCCGCGGCGGCGACGACGCGTTTCAAGGGCGGCGGCATTGAAGTCAAAAACATAGATATGGCCTATGGCAACCTTCAGGTCCTGCATGACGTCAGTCTGAAAGTAGAGCCAGGGACTGTCACCTGCCTCATCGGGCCATCCGGGTCGGGCAAATCAACGTTGCTGCGATGCCTGAACCGGCTCGTCGAATGTCGCGCGGGCGACATTCTGCTCGATGGCGAAAGCATTCATAGGTCGACGCCTGACCAGCTTCGCCGGCGCGTCGGCATGGTTTTCCAGCAGTTCAATCTGTTTCCCGACCGCAGCGCGCTCGCCAATATCACTTTGGCACTGCGCAAGGTCAAAGGCGTGTCGCGCGAAAAGGCCGACCGCTTGGCCCAGGAACGACTCCAGGAGGTCGGGCTGCTGGAACGCAAGGATCACCGGCCGGCCAATCTTTCGGGCGGACAACAGCAGCGGGTGGCTATTGCGCGGGCGTTGGCGCTCGAACCTGAAGTCATGCTTTTCGATGAGGTCACCAGCGCCCTTGATCCGGAACTGGTGAAAGGCGTTCTGAATTTGATGGCAGACCTTGGGCAAAGGGGAATGACCATGGTCGTGGTCACGCACGAGATGAATTTCGCTCGCAAGGTCGCGAACCAGGTTGTGTTCATGGATGAGGGCCGGATCGTCGAAGCAGGGCGGCCGCAGGATCTTTTCGACAATCCGCAGAGCCCACGCCTTCGGCGCTTTCTGTCTGAGGTGTTGTGATTGCAATGATGTGCGCAACTTCGGGTGAGGTGGTTTTCAACCTTGCGGGACAGGGTCTGCTGCCGCTAGCTCGTCTCTTCACGATGCACCCATGGGCGGCAAGGCTTGGTGAGTGACTTCAAGATCATCAAAAAACCCAACCATCATCGAGGTCGCTCGCCGGGCCGGGGTGAGTTCCGCCACGGCAGGGCGCGTACTTGGTGATTACGGCTACAGCAGCCCCGAAGTTCAGGAGAAAGTGCGCGCCGCCGCCGCCGCGCTGGGCTATCGCCCCAACCGCCTGGCCAAAGGTTTAATCACCGGCAAGACGCAGACCATCGGGGTTGTGGTCGGCGACATCGAAAGCCCATTCTATGCCAGCGTGCTGCGCGGAATAGGGGATGTCGCGCGTAGCGGCGGCTTCGGTGTCATCGTTACGAACAGTGACGAAAATCCCGAACTCGAACGAGAGGCGGTTCAGCTCCTGTTGGAAAAGCAGGTCGACGGACTAATCGTCTCATCGACCTTTGTGGACGAGCCGGATCATCTGCGGGAGGCCGTCGCGGCCCGCTGTCCCGTCGTGCAGTTCGATCGCATCGCGGCGGGTCTGGAAACCGATTCAGTCGTGGTCGACAACGTTTCTGCAACGCGCAGCGGCATCGCGACGATGCTCGCGGCCGGCCACGGCCGCATCGCCATACTGGCGGAACTCGGGCCCGGCCAGCGCGATGATGTCGGCTCCTTTGTGGCAAACACCGATCTCTCCAGCTCTGATGTTCGCTATCATCATCCAAGCTGGCAAAGGCTATTGGGTTATTTGGAAGCCCATCGTGCCGCAGGCATCAAGCCGGATCTGCGATTGATCCGCCGCGTGGCGGTTTATTCGAGCGAGGCAGCCCGCAAGGAGGCGCTCGACCTATTGACGATGCGCAATGCCCCGTCTGCCCTGTTTACCGCCGATGGTGTCATGTCGACTGGGGTTTTGGAGGCGACTTCCGCACTGAAACTTGCGATTCCGGGAGACGTATCGTTGCTTTGCTTCGACGATCTCGACTGGATGCAGTTCGTGGCCCAAGGCATCACCGCCATAGCGCAGCCGGCGCATCTGATTGGAGCGGCAGCCGCGGAACTCCTCTTGAAGAGGCTGACCGAGACCATGATACCTTTCGAGCACCGTATCTTGACGGCCCGTCTGGTGGAGCGCAGTTCGATCGCCGTCTATACCGCATAATCCGCCCTCGCGTCCGACGAGCATGGTGAATTCGTGCGCCGCGCCCTCGACCGGAATCCAGGAAAAGCACCGGGCCATCCCCGGCGCACTGGCGCTGCTCGGGCTCGAGCCGAAGGACATCGACGTCGTCGTCAACTCGCATTTCCATTTCGACCATTGCGGCGGCCACAAGTATTTTCCGCATGCCAAGAAGATCTGCCATCGCACGGAGGTGCCGCAGGCCTGCAATCCGCAGCCTTTCGAGCATCTCGGCTATTCCGACCTGAGCTTCTCGGCGGAGCTGCGGAGGCGCGTGGCGCGACCGCGCAACTGCTGGAGGGCACACGCGCGCCACCTTCGAGGGGATCGAAGGCGACGTCGAACTCGCTAAGGGCGTCAAGCTGATCTCGACGCCCGGCCATTCGATCGGCCATTACAGCCTGCTGGTCGAGTTTCCCAGCGCAAGCCGATCATGTTCACCATCGACGCCGCCTATACCCAGAAATGCCTCGAGACGCTGTGCCAGGCGGCTTTCCACATCGACCGGTCGCCGGCGTCAATTCGATGCGCAAGGTCAAGAAGCCGGCCGAGGATCACGGCGCCGAGCTGATGTATTCGCACGACATGGACAACTTCAAGATCTACAAAACCGGCACGCAGTTCTACGGCTGACCGCCGTCAATCGGAGACAAGACCATGCGCTATCTCGAACACGCCGATCCGGTCATCACCCTGACCACGGGGCCGGTGAACGCCTACGCGGAAGTGCTGCGCGGCCTCAGCCGCACGGTGCTCTACGATTACGACCCGGCATTCCAGCTCTTCTACGAGAAGGTGGTCGACAAGGCGCAAGAGGCGATGCGGCTGTCGAACAAGCCCGTCATCCTGCATGGCGAGCCGGTGCTGGGCCTGGAAGCGGCGGCAGCGTCGCTGATCACGCCCGACGACGTCGTGCTCAACCTTGCCTCGGGTGTCTACGGCAAGGGGTTCGGCTATTGGGCAAAACGCTACTCGCCGCATCTGCTTGAGATCGAGGTGCCCTACAACGAGGCGATCGACCCGCAGGCGGTCGCCGACATGCTGAAGGCGCATCCGGAAATCACGATCGTTGCCGTCTGCCATCACGACACGCCATCGGGCACCATCAATCCGATCGACGCCATCGGCGCGCTGGTTTCGGCGCATGGTGGTTATCTCATCGTCGACGCCGTCTCGTCCTTCGGTGGCATGAAGACGCATCCGGAGGACTGCAAGGCCGACATCTATGTCACCGGCCCGAACAAATGCCTGGGAGCACCTCCCGGCCTGACGATGATGGGCATCAGCGAGCGCGCCTGGGTCAAGATGAAGGCCAATCCCCTGGCACCACGCGCGTCGATGTTGAGCATCGTCGACTGGGAGAATGCCTGGTCGCGCGAGAAGCCGTTCCCGTTCACGCCATCGGTCTCCCAAATCAACGGGCTCGATGTGGCGCTCGACCTCTATCTCAACGAGGGGCCGGAGGCCGTGTGGGCGCGCCACACGCTGACGGCAAGGGCCATGCGCGCGGGCGTCGCCGCCATGGGCCTGTCGATCTGGGCGATCAACGACAAGATTGCGTCGCCGACTACGACCGCTGTCCGGATACCGGATGGCGTCGACGAGAAGGCGCTTCGCCAGGCCGCGCGCGCTCGCTACGGCGTGGTGTTTTCGTCAGGTCGCGGCGAAACGCTGAGGAAGCTGACGCGCATCGGCCATATGGGCCCGACCGCGCAGCCGATCTATGCAATCGCGGCGTTGACGGCGCTGGGCGGCGCCATGAACGCGGCCGGCCAGAAGCTTGCGGTCGGCAAGGGCATCGACGCGGCGCTGGCCGTGATCGACGCCGACGCCTGAGCACAAATCAGATTGCACATTGAGGGAGACATTTCATGACTGAACGGCTTGCGGGAAAGACGGCCCTGGTGACGGGCGCCGCGCAAGGCATCGGCAAGGCGATCGCGGCGCGGCTGGCAGCCGACGGCGCGACCGTCATCGTCAGCGACATCAACGCAGACGGCGCCAAGGCGGCGGCCGCCACGATCGGCGGCAAGACGAAGGCGATCGCCGCCGACATTTCCGATCCCGGATCGGTCAAGGCCCTGTTTGCCGAGATACAGGCGCTGACCGGCGGCATCGATATGGGCTAGGTCTTAGTTTGCCGGCCGAAATGGTTTCGCGAGCGAGGCTGGAAAATGCAGTGCAAGCATTTGACGATTTCGCGAAATAAGGACCAATACGACGATCGTCGCCAGATACGGCAGGGCCGACAACAGTTCGGACGGCACCTCCAGTCCCAGCGCCTGTCCCTGCAGCTGGAGGATGGTCATGCCGCCGAACAGCCATGCGCCAAGCAAGACGCGGACCGGCCGCCATGTGGCGAAGACCACCAATGCCAGCGCGATCCAGCCTTTGCCGGCGGTCATGTTCTCGACCCATAGGGGCGTGTACGCGACCGAAAGATAAGCACCGGCCAGGCCGGCCATCGCGCCACCGAACAGCACCGCCATATAGCGTATCCTGATCACGGGATAGCCGATCGCATGGGACGTCTGTGGCGACTCGCCGATCGTGCGCAGAACGAGGCCGGCTTTTGTGCGGTAGAGAAACCAGCTTATGGCGACGAACATCAGCAGGGCCAGGTAGACCATCGGGTCGAAGCGGAAAAGCAGCGGCCCGACCAGCGGCAGGTCGGACAGAACCGGGATGCTGACGCCGTGCAGCGCTTCGATCGGTTCGCTGCCGAAGCCGCGCCCGAGGAAGGCGGACACGCCGGAGCCGAAAATCGCCAGCGCCAGACCGGCCGCATATTGGTTGGTCAGGAAAGTCAGCGCCAGCACGCCGAACAGCAGCGATGCGGCGGCGCCTGCCAACGCACCGGCAAGGATCGCGACCGGCATGGAATAGCCCGCGGTGACGGCCCAGAAGGCGAGGGCGGCGCCCATCAGCATCATGCCTTCTATGCCGAGATTGAGCACGCCGGACTTCTCGACCACGAGCTCGCCAAGCGCTGCGAATATCAGCGGCGTGGCGGCGATGATGGTGCCGGTGAAGATGGCGATGAAGAGATCCATCAGGCTGTCTCCTGCGCAAACCGAAATTCACTCATCGTGCCATCTCGAGTGCATGCGCATCTCGGGCCGGCCGTACCAGGCGAACGCGGTAAAAAATGAAGAAATCGGCGGCGAGCAGGAAGAACAGCAGGATGCCCTGAAAAATGCGCGTCAGCGCCGAGGGCAGGCCAAGCGTCATCTGCACGCCTTCGCCTCCCAGGAAAAGCAGCGACATCAGCAGCCCGCCCAACACAATGCCGAAGGCGTTCAACCGTCCGATGAAGGCGACGATGATGGCGGCAAATCCGTAGCCCGGCGAAATCTGCGGTGAGAGCTGACCGAGCGGTCCGGCGGCTTCCGCCATGCCGGCGACGCCGGCCGCGGCACCTCCCGCCAGAAGGCCGATCCACACCGCGGAGGACTCGCGAAAGCCTGCATAGCGCGCGGCAAGGGGGGCCGCGCCGCTGACCGACATCTTATAGCCGAGGAAACTGCGGTCCGTGAACAGCCACATCAGAAACACAGCCACGATGGTGACGAAGATCGAAGGATTGAGCCGATAGGCCGGATCGAAGGATCCGAACATCGCCGCCGCCGGCAGCAGCGCGGTTTGCGGATAGTTGAAGCCTGCCGGATCGCGCCACGGTCCATGCACGAGGTAGGACAGGAACAGCGTCGCGATATAGGTCATCATCAGCGTGACCAGGATCTCATTGGTGTTCATGCGCGCGCGCAGAAAGGCCGGGATCGCGGCCCATGCCATGCCGGCCCCCATGCCGGCCACGAACATCAGCGGCAACAGCAGCGCGCTCTCCGGGTTCGGCCAGAACAGTCCGACGCCGCTGGCGGCAACCGCGCCCATGGTGAACTGGCCTTCGGCGCCGATGTTCCAGACATTGGCACGGAAGCCGACCGCCAGCCCGCAAGCGATCAGGATCAGCGGCGAAGCCTTGAGCAGCCATTCGGACAAGCCGTTCATCGAGTTCAGCGGCTCGACGAAGAAGGCATAGAGCGTCAGCAGCGGATCGTGCCCGAGGGAGGCGAAAAAGATCGAGCCGACGGCCAGCGTCAAAACCGCCGCCACAAGCGGCGCGGCGATGCGCATCGGTGCGGAAGGCTCGGGTCTTTGTTCAATCCTGAAGCGCAACGTCGCTACTCCCACCTGCCATCGTATCCATGCTCATCGTTCTGCCAGTCATCAGCAGTCCGATCTCTTCACGATCGGTCGTCTTGCGCATCAGCGGTGGTGAAACCCGTCCTTGGCAGATGACCAGAAGCCGGTCGCAAATCTCGAACAGCTCATCAAGTTCCTCCGACACGACGAGCACCGCCGCGCCGGCGCGGCTGAGGTCGAGGATGGTCTGGCGGATGAAGGCGCTTGCACCGACGTCGACACCCCAGGTCGGTTGCGAAACAATAAGAAGTTTCGGCGCCAGCGCGATCTCGCGCCCGACAATGAATTTCTGCAGATTGCCGCCGGACAGGCTCTGCGCGGTCGCTCCCGGGCCGCTGGCCTTGACCTTGAACCTGTCGATGATGCCGGCGGCGAAACCACTGGCCTTGCGCCGGTTGACCAATCCGTTGCGGACGGTGCCGAAGCGATGAGCGGTCAGCACCGTGTTTTCCCATAATGTGTGCGATGGCACCGCACCCCGCCCAAGCCGCTCCTCCGGAACGAAGGCCAGGCCGAGCTTGCGGCGTTCGTCGGGACGCAGGCGGGCGGCAGCCGTCCCGCCAATCCTGATCGCATCGCGTTGCTCATGCGTGCGTTCGCCGCTGAGCAGGGCAATCAGCTCGGCCTGGCCATTCCCCGAGACCCCCGCCAGGCCGACGATCTCGCCGCCATGCACGGCGAAGGACACGTCCTCCAGGTCAACGCCGAAATGGTCCCCTGCTTTCGCCGACAGGTTCCTGACTTCCAGCACCGGCTTCTCGGTTGGGACAGAGGGGTTGACATGCATTTCCGGCAGCTTCGAGCCGACCATCATGCGGGCGAGCTCGAGCGATGTCGTTTCCTTTGGACGAGCGGTTCCGGTGACCTTGCCGTCCCGCAGCACCGTGGCGGTGTCGCAGAGCTCCTGCACCTCGTCGAGCTTGTGGCTGATATAGACGATGCTGCACCCCTCGGCCGCGAGCTGCCGGAGCGTCTCGAACAGCTTGACCACGGCCTGCGGCGTCAGCACGGATGTCGGCTCGTCGAGGATCAGAAGCTTCGGCGCCTGCAGCAGGCAACGCACGATTTCGACACGCTGGCGCTCGCCAACCGAGAGATCGTGCACCTGGCGGTGTGGGTCGATCGGCATGCCGTAACGCAGCGAAAGCTCGCGGATCTTGTCGGCAAGCGAGGGCAAGTTAAAGGCGCTGCTTGTCGAGAGCGCTATGTTCTCGACCACCGAGACGGATTCGAACAGCGCGAAGTGCTGGTAGACCATTTCGATGCCGAGCGCGCGCGACATCGCCGGATTGTGCGCGGTGATCGGATTGCCGTCGCAAAAAATCTCGCCGGAATCGGCTTGTGCCGCGCCATAGATGATTTTCATCAGCGTCGATTTGCCGGCGCCGTTTTCACCGAGCACGGCGTGGATCTCGCCGGGCTGGATCGACAGCGAGACGTCGTCGTTGGCGATGACGCCCGGATAGCGCTTGCAGACGTTGCGCAATTCTAGTCGCGGATGCATGGCGGGTCCTGCCGTGGCGTGAAGCGAGGTTGGACGGGAACCAGGCAAGGAGACGCCGAAGGTCAGGCTTCGGCGTCTCCCGGCTCTGCGATGGCGATCAGCTCAGCTTGCCGATCATCCCCTTGACGAACCAGTTCATGCCGCGAATGTCGTCGTCGGTCAAAACCGATCCCGCCGCAACCTTGACCTTGCCGTCCTGGTCCTTCAACTCGCCGGCATAAGGATGCACCTTGCCGCTGCCGATGTCGGCTTCGAGCTGCTTGAGCTTGGCCTTGGTGTCGGCTGGCATGCCGTCATTGTAGGGCGCCATCTTCACGACGCCGGCGGCCAGTCCGTCCCAACGCACTTCCGGCTTCCAGCTGCCGGCGGCGACAGCCTTGGCGGCACCAACATAGTCGCTGGTCCAGTCCAGCACGAAGGAGGTCAGCTGCTTGCCCGAGCCGAACTTGGCCATGTCGCTGGCATAGCCGATCGACCAGGCGCCGCCTTCGCCGGCAACCTGGACGCCTGTCGCGGTATCGGTCATCGAACAGATAACGTCGCAGCCTTGCGAAAGCAGCGTCTTGGCCGCCTCCTTCTCCTTGCCCGGATCGAACCAGGAATTGAGGAAAATGGCGTTGCAGGTGGCGTTCGGGTTGACGCTTTGCGCGCCGAGCAGGAGTGCATTGGCGGGGCCGACAATGTCGGGGATCGGAAAGCCGCCGATGAAGCCGATCTTGCCCGATTTCGACATATAGCCGCCCGCCGCTCCGGCGACGAAGGTGCCTTCGTAGTACTTGGCCTCGAAGGTTCCGAGATTGGCGAGATGGACGATGCCCGAGCAATGTTCGAAGGCGATCTTGGGGAAGCGCGGCGCCACCTTCTGCATCGGCGTGCCGTGCGAGAAGCTGGTGCCGAAGATCAGTTGGTTGCCGGCGCTGGCGAGCTCGCGGAAGATGCGCTCCGCGTCCTGTGGCATGAAGATGTTGTCGATGACGGTCAGGGCGACCTTGTCGCCGAATTGCGACTTGATCGCGTCGACGCCAAGACTGTGCTGCTTGGTCCAGCCGATCTCCGCAACCGGCGAGACATAGACGACGCCGATCTTGAGCACCTCCTGGGCCCGCGCGATGGTGCTCAGTCCTCCAGCGCCGATCGCGGCGCCGATCGCGCCGCTGTATTTGAGGAATCCGCGTCTTGTCAGGTCGTTCATGTTGGTAACCCTCTGTTGGTTTTTTTGGTTGATGCCCGGCTTGTCGATGCCCGGTCTGTTTTGGGGAGATGGACGTGCACGTGCCCCGCGCTGTCGCCATTTCCGGATGTCCTTGCTGGCTTCCTTGAGGGAACCAAGGTCGCCCCATCGGCCTTGCCGTCAAGGTAAGGCGCCAGCGCCTCGGCCGGCGTCATCTCCGCAAACACCTCACGGTCCATGATGTAGCCGCGCACCACGGTGCGGTGATGCGTGTCGATCAGGTCCATGGCCTGTTTCAGGCGGCCCTTTTCCAGGAGGTCGACGACCCGCGAATGGTCGTCGAGCAGATTGCAATAGTCGAAATCCGCGGTGATGAGCGAGCGCAGCAGCGTCGTGCGGCGCACGAGCTGTGCATGGATTTCCTGCATCACCTTGTTGCGGTTGAGACGTACGAAAACGATATGGAATTCCTGCCCGAGCACATCCGCCAACGCATCGTTGCCGGCGGCAACCGCCTGGCGCTGACGTTCGACATGCTGGCGCAATTCCGCCCATCCGGCCGGGCCAAGGCGGTCGCTGAGCTGGGCGGCCACGCCCTGCTCGACAAGCGTCAGGGCGTCGTAGATTTCCATCGCCTCCTGCATGCTCGGCTTGGCGACGAAGGCGCCGCGATTGCGCTCGATCTGGGCCAGTCCGTCGTCGGCAAGCCGTATCAAGGCCTGGCGTACCACGATGCGGCTGACGTCGAATATTTCCGCGAGCTCGCGCTCGCCGAGCTTGCATCCCGGAACCAGACGGTGATCGATGATGGCGCGTGTCAGTGTGTCCGCGATCGTCTGGGAACGGCTGGTCAAGGCGCGGCTCTCCGCCATTTCGAGGACATGATCAGCAGGCTTTCCGTGTGACGACGTGCCTCTTTGGGATACGTCATATCCCGGGTTCAGAATTTTCATGTATCGGAAGTCAATCACAGAAATCTGTCAACACAAAAAACAAATTTGGCCGACAAAAAATTATTGATTGATATCCAATCTTGTGATTTCGTCATGTCGAAACGCCGGGCTAGGTTCATGGTGAAGGGCTAGCCGAGTTGGGAGGGAGGCCGATGGCAACCCGCTGCGTCGATCGAGAGCTTCTGAACGACTGGCATATCGTCGCCGACCAGGAATCGCTCAGCCAGGATACGCCATTTCGGACACGTCTGCTGGGGGTCGACCTCGTGGTGTGCAGGCATCGCGACAGGACTGATGTCGTGCGCACCGATACGGGCGCCGCGCTGAGGAGCGCTGAACGCTACAGCTTCATCTGGGCATGTCTGGACAAGCCCTGGCGCGACATCATCTACATTCCCGAGGCCGACGAGGCCGACCGCCATCTCGTCAGTGGCGGGTCGATCGCGGTCAAGGTGTCCGGCCTTCGGGCCGTCGAGAATTTTCTCGACATGGGCCATTTCCCCTTCATTCACACCGGCTGGCTTGGCGAAGAGCCGCATACGGAGGTGGCCCCCTACAAGGTGGAAATCACCGCCCAGGACGAGGTACTGGCGACCGAATGCAAATTCTATCAGCCAATCGCCTCGCCGACCGCCAAGGAAGGATTTGTCGTCGACTACATCTACAAGGTGATCCGGCCCTATACGGTGGCGCTTTACAAGAGCAATCCGATCCAGAAGGACCGGCTCGATGTGATCACTCTGTTCGTGCAGCCGGTCGACGAGGAGAACTGCATCGCCCATCCCTATCTTTGCTATCTCAAGGAAGGCATGGCGGCGGCAACGGTGCGCAGCTTCATGCAGCTCATCTTCGCCCAGGACAAGCCGATCCTGGAAAACCAGGTACCCAAGCGCCTGCCGCTTGATCCGCGCGCCGAAACGCCGATCCGAGCAGATGCCGTCTCGGTTTCATATCGGCGCTGGCTGCGCGATCGGGCCGTCACCTATGGCGCCATACCGGCACAAGCCTGATGACGTCCAACGCCATTCAAAGGTAACACGATGACAAAATGCTCCGATCCTGTGATTCTCAATCTCTGGCATCCTGTCGGTGCGGTCGCCGAGGCCGCTCCTGGAGTTATCCAAGAAACAGTTTTGCTTGAGGAACGCCTCAGTTTCGCAGTCGAGGCGAATGGAGAGCCCGTTGTCTGGCGCTCGCGGCCGGATCTGCGTTGGGCCGATCAGGTTCCGAGCGTCGACAGGCTTCCGGCAAGGAGCGCCTATGGCTACGTCTGGACCTCGCTTGGGTCGCCGCCAGCCGATCTGTTCCCGATCCCCGAATATGGCGAGCCGGATCGCCGCAAGCTCAACGCGGCAACCTTTGGCGTCAATGTCTCGGCGCCCCGCGCCATCGAAAACTTCCTCGACATGGGCCACTTTCCCTATGTGCACACCGACATTCTCGGCGTCGAACCGCATACCGAAGTGAAGGAATACGATGTCGAAATTTCGGTGGATCGCGACGAGATCCTGGCTACCCGTTGCCGCTTCTTCCAGCCGATGGCTTCGACTGCTTCCGATGGTGGCGCCGACGTGGATTATGTCTATCGCGTGCCGCACCCCTATTGCTCGGTGCTCTACAAATCGAGCCCGGTCGACGAGGCCCGGCGCGACGTGATCGCCATCTTCCTGCAGCCGATCGATCAGGAGCATGTACGTGCGCACATGCTGCTTTGCGTGCTCGACGAGGACAATGAAGACAAGGTGATCAAGCGCTTCCAGCAGACGATCTTCGGCCAGGACAAGCCGATCCTCGAGAACCAGGTGCCGAAACGCCTGCCGCTCGATCCGCGCGCCGAAACCCCGATCCGTGCCGACAAGTCCGCCATCGCATACCGGCGCTGGCTCAGCCAGAAGGGCGTGACCTACGGGGTCATTCCGGCCGCGGCCTGACAAGAAATTCTTTGGAGACGACGAATGCTGGAAGTAGCCAAGAGCCAGTGGCATCCGATCGCTGCCGCCCATGACCTGCCCTACCGCCATGTTTTCCATGGCCAATTGCTCGGCCGGGAATTTGCGGTCTGGCGTGCCGATGACGGCTACGTCAACATCTGGGAGAACCGCTGCCTGCATCGCGGCGTCAGGTTGTCGATCGGCATCAATGACGGTCGCGAGCTGAAATGCCAGTACCATGGCTGGCGCTATTCGAACCGCACAGCCGGCTGCACCTATATCCCCGCACATCCGGCCGACGCGCCGGCCCGCACCATCACCAACCGCACCTTTCCGGCAGTCGAGCGCTATGGCCTGGTCTGGTCGTCCGAAGAGCCGCGCGGCGAAGTGCCTGCCATCGCCAGCCTCCCCGAGGGCAAGCTTCTTGCATTGCGTGGAATTCCGGTCAACGCGCCGTCCGACCGGGTCGTTGAACGGCTGAAGGGCTACCGCTTTCAGCCGAATGGGGCGATCGATGGCGATGGTGGCGAAACCCTGGTCGAGGCCGCTCAGGATTTTGCCGTGGCGC
The DNA here is from genome assembly GCF_006442155.1 of Mesorhizobium sp. B2-4-14. Taxonomy (NCBI): domain Bacteria; kingdom Pseudomonadati; phylum Pseudomonadota; class Alphaproteobacteria; order Hyphomicrobiales; family Phyllobacteriaceae; genus Mesorhizobium; species Mesorhizobium sp. B2-4-14. The sequence continues at coordinate 95,647 of NZ_VFVA01000010.1, forward strand.
TGCATTCGCGCGATGGCAACGCGCAGACGCATGGTGTCTTCTTTGTTCAGCCGGTCGATTCCAACCGCTCGGTCATCCGCGGCGTGCTCGATCAGGATGCCGAGGGGGCTGCGCGCATCGCCATCCTGCGCCACCACAATGAACGGCTGTCGAAACTGCGCGACGAGGCGGAGCGCGAGGCGGCGAACGCGTTGACGCCCGCGCCGCTCGAACCGGTCTATGAAAGGGTGTCGGCCGAGCTTGCCGAAATGCCGGAACTGACCACGCATGGCCGCAGGGCGGCGCTGCGCGTCACGGTGGCGAGGAAATGGCAGGCCGCTGATGGGATCGCGGGTTTCGAGCTTCGCCCGATCAAGGGCCTTCTGCCCACTTTCCAGCCCGGCGCGCATCTCGACGTACACATGCCAAACGGCGAGGTCCGCCAATATTCGATTACCAACGGGCCGGGCGAGACCGACAGTTTCGTCATCGGCGTCAAGCTGGAGCGGGATTCGAAGGGCGGTTCGAAATGCATGCACGAGACTGTGCGCGAGGGCGATGTGCTGGCGATTTCGGAGCCGCGCAACAACTTCCCGCTGCGCCGCGACTCCATCAGGACGATCTTCGTCGCCGGCGGCATCGGCATCACGCCGCTGCTCGCCATGGCGCAGGCGCTAAAGAACCAGGACCTGACGCATGAGCTGCATTATTTCGCGCAAGGCGAAGAGCATCTCGCTTTTGCCGACCGGCTGAAGCAACTCGGCGATGCGCTCAAGCCGCATCTCGGGCTGTCGCCGGATGCGACCGGCGCCGAACTTCGACAGATTCTCGGCGGTTACCGGAACGGCATGCATCTCTACATCTGCGGCCCCGGACCGATGCTGGAAGCCGCGCGCAAGATCGCGGCCGAGCAAGGCTGGCCGGATACGGCAGTGCATTTCGAGTACTTCAAGAACACCAACAAGATCGACGACAGCTCGAGCTTCGAGATCGCTTTGGCGCGGTCCTGCGTCACGCTGCAAGTACCGGCCGGCAAGACGATCATGCAGGTCATGCGCGAGAACGGCATCGAGGTGCCGTCATCTTGCGAGCAGGGCGCCTGCGGCACCTGCGTGGCGACGGTGATCGAAGGTGAGCCCGACCATCAGGACGTCTATCTCAACGACGCCGAGAGGAAGGCAGGGACCAAGATCATGACCTGTGTGTCGCGAGCGAAGTCCGCGCGCCTCGTGCTGGACATCTAGGGGGTGCCGATGATCACGCTTTACGACTACGAACTTTCTGGCAATTGCTACAAATTGCGCCTGCTGATGAGTTTCCTCGGCATTGAGTACAGAACCGTGCCGGTGGACTTCTATCCGGGCCGCGAGCACAAGTCGGAATGGTTCCTGAAGCTCAATCCGCTCGGGCAACTGCCGGTCATCGAGGATGGTGGACTGATCCTGCGCGACGCCCAGGCAATCCTGGTCTATCTCGCATCGAAATACGATCGGTCCGGCACCTGGTACCCGCGAGACAATCCGGACTTGCTTGGCGAAGTCAGCCAGTGGCTGGCTTTTGCCGACGGTATCACCGCAACGGCGTCTGCCGCCCGCCTGCATGATGCGCTGTTCTACGATTTCGACATCGATGCCGCGCGCGCCGGAGCGCATCGGCTATTCCGCATCCTCGACGAGCATCTATGGTTCGGCGAGCAGCAAGGCCGCAACTGGATCTGCCCGGCCGGTCATCCGACCATCGCCGATATCGCCTGCTTCCCCTACATCATCCTGTCGGAGGAGGGGGGCATCCCACGCCAGGATTATCCGGCGATCCGCCGCTGGTGCGATCGCGTCAAGCGCATCAAGGGATTTACCGTTATGTCGGGCGTGTTCCCGGCAGGACCGGCCAGGGCCGCAGCATAATCATTTTCAGAAGAGTCCGGGCACGGCCTGGCAAATGAAGTTTGGGAGATGGAAGAATGAAAACGCGCGCCGCTGTCGCCGTCGCCGCCGGAAAGCCGCTGGAGATCATGGAGGTCGACCTCGACGGTCCTCAGCCCGGCGAGGTGCTGGTCGAGATCAAGGCGACCGGCATCTGCCACACCGACGAGTTCACCCTGTCGGGCGCCGATCCCGAAGGCATCTTCCCGGCCATTCTCGGCCATGAGGGCGCCGGTGTCGTGGTCGATGTCGGCAAGGGCGTCACCTCGGTCAGGAAGGGCGACCACGTCATCCCGCTCTATACGCCTGAATGCCGGCAGTGCCCGTCCTGCCTGTCCAGGAAAACCAACCTCTGCACCGCCATCCGGGCCACCCAGGGACAAGGCCTGATGCCGGACGGCTCGTCGCGCTTTTCCATCGGCAAGGACAAGATCTTCCACTATATGGGCTGCTCGACCTTTTCCAATTTCACGGTGCTGCCGGAGATCGCGGTGGCCAAGGTCAACCCCGACGCCCCCTTCGACAAGATCTGCTATATCGGCTGCGGGGTGACCACCGGTATCGGCGCCGTCATCAACACGGCCAAGGTCGAGCAAGGCGCCACCGCCGTCGTCTTCGGCCTCGGCGGCATTGGCCTCAACGTCATCCAGGGCCTGAAACTTGCCGGCGCCGACATGATCATCGGCGTCGACCTGAACAACGACAAGAAGGAATGGGGCGAGCGCTTCGGCATGACGCATTTCGTCAATCCAAAGGAGATCGACGGCGACATCGTGCCTTACCTCGTCAACATGACCAAGCGCGGTGCCGACCAGATCGGCGGCGCCGACTACACCTTCGACTGCACCGGCAACACCAAGGTGATGCGCCAGGCGCTGGAGGCCTCGCACCGCGGCTGGGGCAAGTCGGTCGTCATCGGCGTCGCCGGTGCCGGCCAGGAGATCTCGACGCGGCCGTTCCAACTGGTCACCGGCCGCAGCTGGATGGGCACCGCCTTCGGCGGCGCGCGCGGCCGCACCGACGTACCCAAAATCGTCGACTGGTACATGGACGGCAAGATCCAGATCGACCCGATGATCACCCACACGCTGAAGCTCGAGGACATCAACAAGGGGTTCGACCTCATGCATGAGGGCAAGTCGATCCGAAGCGTCGTCGTTTACTGAAGACAGCCACACGCCGCCAGCCAGGACCGGCTCGAATCCTACGATTGCCTCCGGGCTCGATGGACGGCCAGGAAATCCGGCGCCTTGCGGGCATAGTCACGGAAACGCCAAGGCTTTTCGCGGCCTCCAGCCTCCCGGCCAGGTCAGCGTGTTCCCAAAGCCCGGCGTCAACCGGCGGCGTTATCGAGGTGCACCCCGACTACGTCGCCGGCGCTGTTTGCGCTCTCCAGGCTAGTGCCCTTGAGGCTTCGGCTTGGGAGATCGGAGCAAAAGCGCCAGGGGAACAAGCAAGGCCGTCGCCACAGCGCAATAACGGAAGACGTCGACATAGGCGAGCAGTGACGCCTGGCGGGCGATGAGCTGGCCGATCCAGCCGATGGCTTGCTGCTTGGCTTCGACCAAGGGCGCGCCTTGGGCGACGAAATGATCGGTCACCTGGCGAAGAACCTGTTGATAGGTCGCGGACGATTGTGCCGTGTGGGCGACCAGATTGGATTGATGCAATTGCGCGTTTTGAGCGATTACGGTGTTGGACAACGACACGCCGACGCTGCCGCCGATGTTGCGGGCGACGTTGATCAGGGCCGAGGCCTGGTTGGTCTGCTGCGGCCCTAGGCCGACATAGGACGCGGTCGAGATCGGAATGAAGAGGAAGGGCAATCCGATCATCAGGAAGACGCGGGCGAAGGCGAAGAAACGGAAGCTGGCGTCCGGCGTCAGCGACGTCATGTGCCATAGCGCGACCGCCACCACCGACATGCCGAACATGATCAGGTATTTGGGCTGGACGATACCAGCGGCAAACCCCGAAACCGGCATCAGCACCAGCATGGCGATGCCGCCCGGCATCATCGACAAGCCCGACAGCGTTGCCGTGTAGTCGAAGGCGGTCTGCTGCAGCTGCGGCATCAACTGCGTGGTGGAGAACAGGACGGCGCCGACCGCCATCATCACCAGGAACGATGTGCCAAACTGGCGGCTGAAGAGCAGCCGTATGTCGACGATCGGGTCGTCGCGGCTCAGTTCCCATGGGATGAGCAGCAGGAACGAGATCGCCGAGATCACGGCGAAAATGGTGATGAAGGTCGATGCGAACCAGTCGTTGCGCTGCCCCTCGTCAAGGAAGATTTCCAGGCAGCCAAGCGCCAGGGCGACCAGCAGGAAGCCGACCCAGTCGATCTTCAGGCCGCCGCGCAGCCTCTCCTGGCGTTCGTCCTCGAGTACCTTAGGCTCAACCAGCAACCACTGGACCAGCGCCACCGACAGGATGCCGAAGGGCACGTTGATGAAGAAAATCCAGTGCCACGAGAAATGGTCGGTCAACCAACCGCCAAGGGTCGGTCCGACCGTCGGCGCGACGATGACGGCGATACCGTAGAGGGCGAATGCCTGCGAGCGCTTTTCCGGTGGAAAGGTGTCGGCCAGGATGGATTGTTCGCTTGGCGCCATGCCCCCGCCGCCGAGGCCTTGCAGGATCCTGAACAGGATCAGCATTTGGAGATTCGGGGCCAGTCCGCACAGCAGCGATGCGAGCGTGAAGGTCGCGACGCAAAACATGTAGTAGCGCTTGCGGCCGACAACGCTGGCCAGCCAGCCGCTGACCGGAATGATGACGGAATTGGCGACAAGGTAGGTCGTGATGATCCAGGTGCTTTCATCCACGCCGGCCGCCAGGCTGCCGGCGATGTTGCGCAGCGCCACATTGGCGATGGAGGTGTCGAGCACCAGCATGAAGGTGGCGATGGAGACCACGATGGCGATGAGCCAGGGATTGCGGCCGCCGGCGGCGGAGCGGCTCTCGTCTTGCCTGCGCGTCGCTTCGCCGGTCATCGCACCTTGACCGTCGGCACCACCGAAAGGCCGGGGCCCAGGAGCACGTCAGGCGCATTGTCGAAGACGATCTTGACCGGCACACGCTGCACGACCTTGACGAAGTTGCCGGTGGCGTTTTCCGCTGGCAACAGGCTGAAGGCGGTGCCGCTGCCGGCCTGGATGCTGTCGACATGGCCATGGAACGTCTTGTCGGGATAGGCGTCGATGTCGATGTCGACCGGCTGTCCGGCCCGCATAAGGTCGAGTTGGGTCTCCTTGAAGTTCGCCTTCACCCAGACCTCGTTGGGAACGAACATCATCAGCACCTGGCCCGGCTGGGTATAGGTGCCGATGGCAGCCGAAATGTTTGTTGCCCGTCCGGCGACAGGCGCGGTTATGGTGGTGCGTGCCAACGCCGTACGGGCCTGGTTCTGGGTGGCTTCTGCCTGCCGGAGCTTGGCTTCGCTGGTTTTGGTCTGCGCCTGCAGCACGGAAACCTGGCTCTTCGCTGCGGCCACGTCGGCCACCGTGCTGTCGAGCGTTGCCTGGTCCTGCCGCAGCGTCGATGCCGCCTGCTGTGCCTGCTGTTGCGTCGCTGTCCCCTTGGCCAGCAATTCGCGATTGCGCTGGTCCTCCGCCTTGGCGAAGTCGACGGCCGCCTGCGCCTGGGCAACCTGCTTCTGCGTCGCGTCGATCTTGGCGTTTTGCGCCTCGATCTGGGCCGCGACATTGGCGATGTCGGCTTGCGCGGCGGCCACGCCGGCGTCGGCCTGGTCGAGCGATGCGCGGTAGTCGCTGTCGTCGATGCGCAACAGGACATCACCCTTGCGCACCGGCTGATTGTCGGTGACGGCCACATCGGTGATGCGCCCGGCGATTTCGGCGCTTACGGTGACCGTACGGGCATCGATGAAAGCATCATCCGTGGATTCGTACTGACGGGCATTGAGCCACCAGACAATGCCCGCCGCTCCGATCAGCAGCAGCACGAGGAAAATGGCGGCCGTCGCGTAGGGATGGCGCCTGGGAAAGCCGCGCAGACTGGTGTCCTGCGGCGGAGCATCCGGCTTTGCCGTGCCGCCATCGCGAGGTCCTTTCTCGCGTACTTGGTCCGGCGCGGCCCGCGTCTCATCAACGCGCTCAGCTTTTCGTTCAGCTCTTTCGATTTTTGTGTCCAAGGGAACAGCCTTCCGGCTACCGATGCCTTCGTCGACGCCAGAGGCGGACGCAAATCAACGATGCGTCCCGGCAAAAGGTTCCTGTTCAAAGGGCGTCCTGCGCTCAGCGCCTAACCGATCGCAAAGCGCAGAACGATTGCCAGCACCACGATGCCGACCAGCCCGGCGATGAAGATGATCCGACGTGTGCGCGTCCTCAGGATGATTTCGCCTTGCCGGGCGTCTTGCGCGGAAAAGATCGGTCCTTCGTTCTCTCGGCGGGTTTCTTGGTCGTTCATACTCGCCTCCTGCTCGGCACAGAACCGCCGCAGAGGGAAGGAGGTTCCCGCCGGAGTAGGCCTGTCAGAGAGGAATTCAATCACAGAGACGTGAGGCGGGGAACCTTGTGACATCTCGCTGGTTCGGGCCGCTCAAGCCAGCCGCCCAGCCGGGAGCCAGCCATGCCCAAGGTCATATCAACCGGCACTTCCACCGTTTCGAAAGTCAGCCGGCGCAGCTTCATGAGCGGGTCCGTTCTTGCAGCGGCGACAATGCCGATCGTTGCCCAGTCGGCGAAAGCCGAGGAGTCGCCATCCGACGGTCAGGACAACGCGCGCGCGCTTGCGGCGGTTTCGCTGCGCGTCAACAGGCAGTCCTATAACTTTGCCCTCGACAATCGCACCAGTCTGCTGGATGCGCTGCGCGACCATGCCGGACTTGCCGGTACCAAGAAAGGCTGTGACCACGGTCAATGCGGTGCCTGCACCGTTCTCGTCGACGGCAGGCGGGTGCTCTCGTGCCTAAGCTTCGCGGTCATGAACGAAGGCCGCGACATTACCACCATCGAGGGGCTTGCCGCCGCCGACGGCAGTCTGCATCCGATGCAACAGGCCTTCATCGACAATGATGCTTTCCAATGCGGCTATTGCACGCCGGGCCAGATCATGTCCGCCATCGGCTGCGTCAACGAAGGCCATGCGGGATCGGAAGATGATATCCGCGAATATATGAGCGGCAATCTTTGCCGGTGCGCCGCCTATCCGAACATCGTCGCGGCTATTGTCCAGGCGCGGGACGAAACGAGGAGGTCCTGACATGCGGCCCTTCGTCTACGAAAGACCTGCCGACGTCTCCGCCGCGGTTGCGATCGCCTCGCGTTTTGCTGACCAGCAGGATCAGCCGACGAAAGCCGACGTTCAGTTCATCGCCGGCGCCACCAACCTTGCGGACTACATGAAACTCGGCGTTGCCACGCCCAAGCGGCTGCTCGATCTGAACGCCCTGAGAGAACCGACCTTGCGACAGATCAAGATCGGTGACGGCATCATCCGTTTCGGGGCATTGGTTCGAATGGGTGAGGCAGCCGACAACGACGATGTCAGACGAATCTGCCCTCTGCTCTCCGAAAGCCTGAAACTCGCCGCCAGCGGTCAGATCCGCAATATGGCCAGCCTTGCGGGCAACGTCTTGCAACGAACGCGATGCGAGTATTTCCGCGAGACCTCTTGGCCCTGCAACAAACGCGATCCAGGTTCCGGCTGTGCGGCAATGGAAGGGTTCAACCGCCAGCATGCCGTGCTCGGCACAAGCGATGACTGTATCGCCACCTATCACGGCGATTTCGCCCAGGCGTTGATTGCGCTCGATGCCACCGTCGAGATCGCGGGAAAGCGCGGCGCGCGCAGAATGGAGTTCGCCAAGCTTCATCGTCTTCCCCGCGATACCCCCGACATTGAAACAAATCTTGCGCCAGACGACGTCATCGTCGCCATCGAGGTGCCTTTCGCGGCATGGTCACGCCGCTCGCACTATCTGAAGATACGCGACCGCGAGTCCTATGCATTCGCCTTGGCTTCGGCGGCCGTCGCCCTCGATCTGGACGGCAATAAGATCAGGCATGCGCGAATAGCCTTGGGCGGCGTGGCGACGGTGCCTTGGCGGGCAAAAGCCGCGGAAGAGGCGCTGCAGGGCAAAACGCTCGATCAGGAGGTGGCCGAGACGGCCGCCGACGCCGCTTTCGCGGAAGCGCAGCCGAGGCGATACAACGCCTTCAAGATACCACTTGGCAAACGCACTTTGGTGCGGGCGCTGCTCGAAACACGCGATATGAAGGTCTGACTATGAACCAAGCCGCTCCCGCGCCGAAGGAGAATATGGGCCAGCCGGCTCCCCGTATCGACGCCCGTCTGAAGGTGACCGGCCAGGCCGGCTATTCCGCCGACCTTGCCGCCGGGAATGTCGCCTATGCCGCGCTTGCAACCAGCACGATTGCCAAAGGCGCGATCCAGGCTCTTCACCTTGACAGGGCTCGAGCCGTCCCCGGCGTGCTCGACATCGTCAGCATCGGCGACATGGATCGGTTCGAAAAGCCGAAATTCGGCAATACCGGCGCTAGTTCGATCGGTCCGTTGCACGACAAGACCGTTTTCCATGACGGCCAGATCATTGCCCTGACGGTCGCCGAGAGCTTCGAGGCAGCCGAAGAGGCCGCGATGCTGATTGAGGCCGACTACGCGCGGGAAAGTCCGAGCGCAAGCTTCGATTCCCAGGGAACCATGATCGAACCGGCCGCCGGCAAGAGCCCGATGTACAAGGAGGACGCCAAGGTCGGTGACTTCGATTCCGCCTATGCCTCGGCCGAAGTGAAGATCGATCAGAAATATTCGACACCCACCCAACATCACAATCCAATCGAGCTCTTTTCAACTACGGCATGGTGGCAGGGTGACCAGCTCACCGTGCATGAACCCAGCCAGAACGTCACCGGCTGGAAGATCGAGCTGGCGAGGCAGCTGAAGATCGATCCGGCCAATGTGCGTGTCATCAGCCCCTATGTTGGCGGTGCATTCGGTTCCAAGGGACCGATGACGGCTCGTACGGCGATCGTGGCGGTCGCCGCTCGTCGTGCGGGTCGGCCGGTGCGCTGCGTGGTCAGCCGCATGCAGGCTTTCGGCACGCAGACCTATCGGGCAGAAACCCGTCACCGCATTCGTATCGGAGCAGGCAAGGACGGTCACATCACCGCATTCGCGCATGAGGGCTGGGAGGTCACGTCCCGGCCTGATCCCTACGTTGTCGGCGGCGCCTCCGCCACTGCCCGCATGTACAACTATGGCTCGGTGCTGACGCATGTCTCGCTGGTCCATGCCGACCGGAACACGCCGGGTTATATGCGATCGCCGCCCGAGACGCCCTATGTCTATGCGCTGGAAAATGCCATGGACGAAATGGCGGTGGCGCTTGGCATGGATCCGATCGAATTCCGACGCATCAATGAGCCGCAGAAAGAGCCGATCGGCGGAAAACCCTTTTCCAGCCGGTCGCTGCTCAAATGCTACGAACAGGCCGCCGGGGCGTTCGGCTGGTCGAGGCGCGAGGCAAGAGTAGGTTCGATGCGCGACGGGGACTGGCTGGTCGGCATGGGATGCGCGACCGCCATTTACCCGACTGCTGTCGCTCCATGTGCCGCCCGCATTCGCCTGACCGCGGATGGCCAGGTCCGGGTGCAGTGCGGCTCGCACGAAATCGGCACCGGCGTGCGCACCGTGGCCGGGCAGATGGCCGCCGAACGTCTCGGCGTCGATTTGGACAAGGTCAGCGTCGAAATGGGTGACAGTGCCCTGCCGCCGGCACCGGTGTCGGGAGGCTCGATCTCCACCGCCAGTGTCTGCTCGGCGGTTCTCAAGGCGTGCGATGCCGTGCGTCAAAAACTGTTTGCGGCCGCCGTGGGCGAGGGTGGTGCGCTGGCCGGTTCCGGCAATGCGAAGCTCGACATGGCAGGAGAAAAGATCGTTGCCGACGACGGCAAGTCGGCAGCTTTGTCGGACGTCTTCAAGACGATGCAGATCGGTGCGATCGAGGAATATGCCGAATTCGCGCCGCGGGGTTCCTCGCCGGAGGCGCTGAAGAAACTCTATGCCGGGGAGTCGGAGTTCCACGGCGGCGACCAGGACAAGGATTCGGTGAAATATGCTTTCGGCGCGGAGTTCGTCGAGGTTCGGATCAACAGCTATACGCGGGAAGTTCGGGTACCACGAATGGTCGGTGCCTTTGCCGCTGGGCGCATCATGAACACGCGAACCGCCCGGAGCCAATTGATGGGCGGCATGATCTGGGGCATCGGTCAGGCCCTTCATGAAGCGACGGAGATCGACCAGCGCCACGCGCGCTACGTCAACCGCGACCTGCAAGACTATCTGGTCCCCGTCAACGCCGACATCAAGGAGGTGGAGGTGATCCTGGTTCCGGAAATCGATCACGAGGTCAATCCAGCCGGCGTCAAGGGACTGGGTGAGCTCGGCAATGTTGGAACCGCGGCCGCCGTGGCAAGCGCGGTCTATCATGCAACGGGAAAACGCATTCGCGACCTGCCGATCAGGATCGAGGATCTTGTCGCTTGACCACGATGCCGGATTGGCATGCCTTGCCGGCTCGTATCCGTGGCAGCACGTGGATGAGCGGTTGAACCTACTCTTCCGGCGCTGTGGCTGGAGCGGTGTAACGCCGGCGCACCGCGTCGAGCACGACCTTGCGGCTCTCTTGCGGCGATAGCGTCTTATCCTTTTCAGCGGCGGCCGTTTCGCGCGCCAGGTCCTTGTCCCTGATCTGGTGGCGAAACCATTCGGAATAGTCGCCGGCGCGTAAATGATAGTCCCAGGTCTTGTCGTCGATGCCCTCCGCCATCTGGGCGAAAATCATCAGATTGTGCGCCCGCAGGTTCATCGCATTGTCGGGACCTTTGAAATAGAAGCTGCCAGCCTCGTCGAGTTGGCCTTCGGCATATTTGCGGCTGTGTCGCCTGAGCGACTGGCGCGGTTCGATCACCTTCACGGTCATTGGTTTCTTGCCCATTTGCGGGCGCCAGAACAGCACGCGGTCGCCCTTTGGCGAAGGCATTTGCCTTGGCGGTTCGGTTCTCGTTTCACGACAGAATGTCTGGATGACGCTCTTGGCTGTTGGGCCAACGCCGATCACCGCCGTCACCAGGCTCAGAACATCCGCCGAGACCGCCTCCGGATGCACGGTGATGAGGATCGTGCCCGGCAATTCCAGGGACAGCACGGCACGGGTATCGTCGCGCCGGCTGGGCAGAAGATGGTGCGCTTCGTCGATGACCAGCCAATGCGGCCTTGCCGTTCGATAACGGAAATTGCCCAGGCCCGGCAGCAGGTCGGCGAAGAAGTCGGGGCGTTCGTCGACACGCAGAGCCAGTCCGTTGACAATCACATTGGTGTCAGGCTTTTCGATCAGATCGAGCACTTGCTGCTTTGTCGGCACGCTCGAACCGTCGCCCAGCCCGACCGCACCTTGAAGGCCGTCATAGTCGCCTTCCGGATCGAAAATGCAGAACTGAAAACCGGCCTCGACGAACCGTTCGGTGAGCGCCGTGGCCAGCGTCGATTTGCCGATGCCGGAACTGCCCGCGATCAGCACCGTATCGGTCGGCGACAGATGGATGTCCTTGCCGCCTGCCGTTCCGAGCAGGATGCCGTCGCGGCCCTCTTTCACGATAGCGCGATCCTGCTTGATCAGTTTGCTGATAAGTTCCTCGACGCCCTTGCCGCGTGCGCCGCGCGTCACGAGATCGGCGGTGTCTTTCACCGCCGGCAGCGCGTTGTCGACGGCGACGCTGCAGCCGCAGGCTTTCAGGAAGGCGTGGTCGTTTTCGGCATCGCCAACCGCCACCACATTGAGCGGCGACAGGCGAAGGTCCTCCAGCACGGCGGCAAGCCCGGTCGCCTTGTTGATGCCGCTCGGCAGGATCATCACCGCGCCCTTGTTGAAGATGATCTCGAGTTCCAGTCCCAGTTTCTTGATGACCTCGAGCACCGTTGCCTGGTGAGGCTCCCAGGTGGCTACGATCGAGCGCCCGACCGAAAGCGGCTTGACGCCGCCCTTCTTCAGCGCGGCGACAAAGTCGGGCGAGGGCGCCGGTGAAATGGTGCGCTCTTCTTCGCTGGCCGGCGTATAGACCAACGCCCCATTTTCGGCGACGACCTTGTCGAACAGCGCCATCTCGGGAAAGACCTGCTTGAGGTCGGGCAATTCGCGGCCGGTGACCAGGATAAGCTTTCGACCGGTCTTTTTCAGCCGCTCGAGCGCGGAGATGGTCTTTTTTGAGACAGTCCCGTTATATGCAAGAGTGCCGTCGTAATCCGTCGCCAAGGCTATGAAATACATCTCACCGACCTTTCACGGCCGCACGCCGACAGGCTGCTGGTCGACGGATCAAAGAGTACCGATTGTTGCGCTGGCGTTGCTTGGCGGCCTAGCCGGCGATTTGCGATTTCATCTGGCATGGCTGTCTCCCGGTCTGGAGAACGAACAACGCCTGTCGGACAAAAAAGTTTACGTCCTTTCACGCCATTCCTTTGTCGGTCGCCCCTGGCGGCGGTGCCTGGACGCGTGATTGCGCAAGGCATGGCCGCCACCAATCTACAGCGGGCGCGGCCGACAGGGCACGCCGACGGAGCATTCCAGTGCGTCGCGATCCCATTTGCCGAGGTCGGCCGCCACCTCGTAGGTGCTCTGCAGAAACAACATGAGCGTGGCTTCCGGATCCCGCGCCCGGCGCACGGCATCGTAGGGCAGGAGGAATTCACCGAACTCCTTGGAAAAGAACGCCTGTGGTGGCTGGACAGCAGCCGATGCATAGCCTTCCGGCGCCGGATAGGCATAGGAATAGAAGGTTAGGTAGTCGATCGGGCCGCCACCCGGCCAAAACCCGGCGCTGCACACCTCGTGCGAATATGCTTCGCGGGCCACCGTGTCCGGCAGGCCGGGCACGCTGCCGGGATGCAGCGGTGCCCGCCTGCCCGAAAAGCGCGTGACCGCGAGGTCGAAACCGCCCCAGAAGAAATGCACGGGACTGACTTTGCCCAGGAATCCCGTGCGAAATCGCGAAAAGACCGCGTGCGTCGAAAGCAGGATGCGCCAGAAGCGGTTGGCATAGTCGCGATCGTAAGCGGCATGAACACGGTCCTGATCGAACGGGATGCCGTCGGCGATCTCGGACGGTTGGGTGAAGATCGGCGTGGCGAGCCCGAGTTCGTCCAGCGCGAGCGTTACTTCGCCATAGAACTCCGCCACGGTTTTGGGTGCGAGCATGATTTGCCGGATGTGACCCTCGCTCGTCCTCAGCCACAGCAGATGGTCTATGAAATCGAAATCGATCTGAAATGCTCGCCCACCCATGGAGATCGGCGAGGTCGTCAAGCCGCGAGCGGTCACGTAAAGCGGCACATGCCAGGAATGGTTCAGCCAGGGCTCGCGCATCAAGCGGATCTTGCCGACGATCTGGGTCCATAAGTGGAGGGTCTCGTAAGTGTCCTTCCAGGCTGCGTAAGGCAGGTCCGGCCAGCGTTCCAGATCATCGGCAGACGACAAGGTCTTCTCCCTTCGTTGAGGCTCCGGACGGGCGCGTGCGTCTCCCGTCGGAAGATAATCCATCTGCCCGCCACGCCCGCTAACCGCAAGCTACGATGGAGGCACTATATGGGGACCGCCCGACGATTGGCCAGCCCGGCACAAGGCGATCGCCACCCAGAACCATGGTGCCGCATTGGCCTCGTTGGTCGGGGAGCAATGCACGTGTTCGCATCTCTCCGGCTTGACTGGCACAGCAATGTGGTCTCAGCGAGCGGTTCGATTACCGTTCGGCCACCAGCACCTGCTCGAGGTAATCGCTGAATGCACGCGCTTTCTGCGAAGGGCGCCGCCCTGCCGGGAAGACCACATATGCGGTTGTAGGCTCGAGCCGATAATCGGCCAGGACCTCCACCAATCTCGCGGAGGCGAGTTCTTCGGCGCACATCCATGCCGAGGCGATCGCGATGCCGAGGCCGGCGCTCGCGGAGGCAACTGCGCCTGTCGCCGAACGGGTCCGCACCCGCGGATCGACCGGGTGGACCTCGATCACCCCATCGCGATGGGCCGTCCAATTCTGCTCGCCGCCGTCGCCCGGGCCGCCGACGAGATGATGCTGAGCAAGGTCGGCAAGGGTCCTCGGCGTGCCACGGCGCGCAAGGTAGTCGGGCGAAGCGACGAAGAGGCGACGGGCGGTGGCAAGCTTGCGCGCCACGAAGCTGGAATCCGGCTGATTGCCGAGACGAAGCGCCATGTCGGCGCCCTCGGCAACGAGGTTCTCGTAGCGGTCGGACATCATGAGATCGATCTTGAGCTGGGGATGCCGATCGAGGAAACCAGGCAAAAGCGGCACGATCTGCCTGGCGCCGAAGGTCGCCGGCAGCGCCACACGCAGAACGCCGGACAGCCTGTCCGCGCCGCGCGCGGCGTTTTCCGCTTCCTCGACGCCCGCAAGCGCCTCGCGCGCCCTGGAAAGCAGCGCTTCGCCTGCATCGGTGAGAGAGAGCTGGCGCGTAGTCCGCGTCAGCAGCTTGACGCCGAGCCGCTCCTCGAGCGCCGCCACCGTGCGCGAGACGGAAGGCTGTGACAACGCGAACTCGCGGGCCACTTTGGAAAAGCTTCCAGTCTCGACCGTGCGGACGAAAATCGCAAGTTGCTGAAGCCGATCATTCATACTGGACACGTATATATCATATGATGCGAGCGGCGCTACTCGCTGCCTGATGCATGATTTATCTCCTGACCAACGCGCCGATTGGCGGCGGTTCACAGGAAGGAGAAAGATCATGGATGAGTTGAAAGGCAAGGTAGCGATCGTCACCGGCGCCTCGAAAGGGATCGGCGCGGCAATCGCCCGGCAATTCGCAAAGGCGGGCGCCGCGGTGGTGGTCAACTACGGCTCGAGCAAGGAAGACGCGGACAGGGTGGTTGGCGACATCCTGCGCGACGACGGCAAGGCCGTTGCGATCCAGGCCGATGTCAGCAAGGGCGCCGACGTGAAGCGGCTCTTCGCCGAGACGAAGGCCACCTTCGGTACGCCCAGCATCCTCGTCAACAATGCCGGCGTATACCGTTTCGGGCCGCTGGAGGAGGTGACGGAAGCGGAATTTCATCGCCAATTCGATACCAACGTGCTGAGCACGATCCTGATGACGCAGGAAGCGGCAAGGGCTTTTGACGGCCATGGCGGCAGCGTGATCAATCTCAGTACGATTTCGAGTGCCAACCCAGTACCGAATTCGGTCGTCTATTCGGCCTCCAAGAGTGCGGTGGACACCGTCACCAAGGCGCTCGCCAACGAACTCGCCGGCCGCAAGATCCGCGTCAACGCGATCGCCCCGGGCATCACGGAAACCGAAGGCCTGGCGGTCGCGGGCATTGAGGGCGAGACCGCCAGGACCATCGGCGCGACATTGCCGATGGGACGGCTTGGACAGCCGGACGACATCGCACGCGTGGCCGTGTTCCTCGCCTCCGACCAGTCCGCCTGGCTGACGGGCGAACGCATCACCGCCTCCGGCGGGCAGCGCTGACGGCTTGCCTGGCGAGCCGGCATCTAGCGCGAAGAGCGGCGGCAGGCGAGCGGACTCGTCCGCTTGCCGTCGGATGTGCCATTATCCTTTCCGGAATGCAGCGGAGAAAGCTCATGTCCCAACCAGAACATTATGATTTCCTGATCCTCGGCAGCGGCCAGGGCGGCAAGGCGCTTGCCTGGCATCTTGGCCGATCCGGCCAGCGCGTCGCGGTCGTCGAACGCCGCTGGGTCGGCGGCTCCTGTCCCGCCGTCGCCTGCCTGCCCAGCAAGAACGAGGTGTGGAGCGCCCGCGTCGCGCACCTCTCCCGCAACGCCGCCCAGTTCGGCACGTCGACCGGTCCCGTCTCGACCGACATGGCCAAGGTCCGCCGGCGCAAGCAGGAGATGGTCGAGCGCGAGATCGCCTTTCATCTCGATGCCTACAAGACCAGCGGCGCGGAACTGATCATGGGCAGCGGGCGCTTCGTCGGCCCGAAGACGATCGAAGTTGCGCTGAACGAAGGCGGCATGCGCCTGCTCAGTGGCGACAAGGTCGTCATCAATGTCGGTACGCATGCGGCGATCCCCAGCATTCCCGGAATCGAGGAAGCCCAGCCGCTCACCCATATCGGTGCCCTTGAGCTGGACGCCTTGCCGCCGCATCTCATCGTGCTCGGCGGCGGTTATGTCGGGCTGGAAATGGCGCAGGCCTATCGACGCTTCGGCAGCCGGGTGACTGTGATCGAAGCCGGACCTCAGCTTGTCGGCCGCGAGGACCGCGACATCGCCGAGGAGATGCAACGGCTTCTCGAGGGCGAGGGCATCGAGTTCCATGTTGGCGCCGAACCTCTTGCGGTGCGCGGCCGCTCCGGCGAAGAGGTCAGCGTGAAGGTGCGCACCGCTTCGGGCGAGCGGACAATCGAGGGCAGCCATCTGCTCGTTGCCGCCGGTCGCATCCCGAACACCACCGGCATAGGCCTCGACGAGGCCGGCGTCATGCTGGACGCCCGTGGCTTTATCCGTGTCAACGAACGGCTGGAGACGGCCGCACCCGATGTCTGGGCGCTCGGCGAATGCGCCGGCAGTCCGCAGTTCACGCATATATCGGTCGACGACTTCCGTATCATCAGGGATAATCTGGCCGGCGGACACCGCAGCACGCGCGACCGGCTGGTGCCCTACACCATGTTTACCGATCCGCCGCTCGCCCGCATCGGCCTGAGCGAGGGCGAGGCGCAACGCCAGGGCGTCATCGTGCGCGTCGCTAGGCTGCCGATGAGCGCTGTGCTGCGCACCGAGGCGACGGACGAAACGCAGGGGTTCATGAAGGTGGTCGTTGGCGGCGACGACGACCGCATTCTCGGCTTCACGATGATCGGCTCCGAGGCCGGCGAGGTTCTGGCGACGGTGCAGACGGCGATGCTGGCGAACCTGCCCTATCCGAAGCTGCGCGACGCCGCCATCACGCACCTGACGATCGCCGAGGGACTTGGGCCGCTGCTGGCCAATGTGCCGCCGAGGTCCGGGCAACATGTCGAATGAGGACGCCGCGCCATAGTCGGGATCCGCCTTCGTGCAATTCTCGATGTGGCGCTGCCTCCCCTCGGCCCTGGCATTGCCCATCCGAAGTCCACCACGTCAATGCTGGCCCGCCCCGGCTGGAGCCGAGGCAGGCCTCTTCGCCCTGTGGAGATCGTTTCCGGGGCGCTATCTGTTGGCGCCGCCGAGTATCCTGACCTTCTCGCAGAATGGAGCGTAGGGCTTGCTCATCGCCGCTTCGTCGCATTTTCCATCAGGAAGTCCTGATCGCTCTTGGACATGCCTCGGCGCTCCTCGTCAGCGGCCCGCACGGTGTTCCGTAAGGATAATGCCGATGACAGGGCTTGGTCTTGGTGCCTCGCGCGACAGGCTGGAACACGGAGGGAGCGTGCGTTCTCATCCCGCCGGACGACGGCGAACGGTTGATCATCAAGCCGTGATGCTCTGGAAGCTCCTGACAAATCGCTCCATCACATCGTCCACGTCCGCCATCGACAGGCAAAGCGGCGGGCACATCCTGATGACGCTTCTATAAGGTCCGGATCGGCTCGCCACGAGGCCGTTGCGCCGGCTTTCTTCGAAGATCGCGAGTGTGGCCTCGGGTGCGGGTTCCTTCGTCGTCTGATCCTTCACCAACTCGATGGCAAGCATGAGACCTTCCCCCCTGATGTCGCCGATCAGGCGAGAATGGTTCTTGAGCTCCTGCAGCCTCGTCTTCAGTGCGGCGCCGACCGTTCGCGCATTCTCTTGCAAGCGCTCTTCGCGGATCACCTTGAGAACCGCGCGCCCGGCGGCACAGGCGACGGGATTGGCGCCGTAAGTATGGAAAAGAAACTTGTCCGCCATGGATTCGGCGACGTCTCGTTTGGCGATGACGGCGCCAAGCGGGATGCCATTGCCGACGCCTTTGGCGACAACGACGATATCGGGAATGACGCCGTGCGACTCGAATGCCCAGAAGGCATCGCCAGTGCGTGCGACGCCCGATTGCACCTCGTCAATGATGCAAAGACCACCGGCCGCGCGCACGCGCTCGAACGCGCCGGAAATGTAGCCGTGGGGCATCGGCACGATGCCGCCATAGCCTTGTACCGGCTCGATGATCATGCCAGCCAACCTGCCGCTGGTCGAACTGGCTATGGCCCGCTCGACCTCGTTCAAATAGGGCTCGACGCCTTCGCCGTGGATACCGCGATACTGGTTGGGCTCGGCCACGAAGGTCACCCCGCCGAGCTGTGGGACGGGATGGCGAAATCCCGATATTCCCGTCAGCGATTGCGCTCCGAAGGTGGCGCCATGATAGCTTGAGGCAAGTGCGAGCATATCGATGTTGCCGGTGTGGCTGCGGGCCATCAGCAAGGCAAGGTCGATCGCCTCGGCGCCGCTGTTGGTGAAATGCACCACCCAATCATGGCCCGCTGGCATCGTCGCCACCAGTTCCTCGGCATATTGGGCGGGAACCGGGTGATAGAACATCGTCGTGCAATGTGTGAGTTCGGCGAGCTGCTCGGTGGTGGCCTTCACCACCTGCGGGTGCGCATGGCCGACAGAAATGCAGAGGTTCATGCCGAGCAGGTCGATGTATTTGCGGTCCTTGTCATCCCAGACATACTGGCCCTTGCCGCGCTTGATGATCAGCGGGTCCTTGTAAGGAACGAACTTGCGCTGCGATGCCGCATAGAAGCGGTTTCGCCGGTCGACGATCGCCTCGCTCGACCAGTCAATCTCCAGATTCGAATGAGCGTGAGGAGCATTCATGCCCGTCTCCTGTGTTGGGAACCCGACAGGGATTGAGCACTGAATGAGGGATGTGTGAACCGCCAAACATATCCATCAGTTTAAATTATGGGGCCGATTAGTCGTGCAATGCGGGGCGGTCGACCACATAGCAATCGGGAGGAAGGCCAGGCAGGCGCGTACGGATCGCATTCGTCAGCACCTCGGCGGTGCGCGTGGCGAAGGCTTCCGGCAGGTTGCCCAGTTCGCGTTCCCGCGCCACCAGCAGGATGTTGCGCGACAGCCCGGTGAACGGCAAAGCGTGCACATCAATCTCCATGCCTTCCGCCAGCCCGTCGATGAGCAGGGTCGGTGTCAGGATCGCAAAGCCCATCCCGGCGGCGACAGGCGCCATGACCACGCTCGAACGGTCGCCTTCCATGGTGCGCGGGATTTCGATGCGCAGCCGGCTCAGATGCTGGTCGACCCGCAGGCCGACCGGCGTTTCCCTGGAAAACCGCACGAAGGCCAGCTTCTTGGAGAGCTTGACGATGTCGCCGACATCGCCGGCGAAGCCCTTCGGCGTTACCAGCAGAAACTTCTCCGTCATGATTGGATAACGCGTTAGCCCCTCGATCTCGAAAAGCTCGCCAGAGGTGACGGCAAGGTCGGCGCGTCGGGCCCGCAACAGCGCGACATGATCGGTCGCCAGGCCGGCGAAGAGACTGAGTTCGGGAATGCCGAAAGTGTTTCGAGCCAGCACGGAAAGTGCCGGGGCCAACGTCGTCGCGATCGAGGCCAGAAGCGCGACACGCAGCAGCGGCAGCGGCGCGGCATTGACCCGCCGCGCGTCGGTGCGCAGCCCCTCCACCTCGGCCAGGATGGCAATGGCGCGGCGATGCAATGCGATGCCTGCCTTGGTCAGTTCGATCGGGCGCAGATTGCGGTCGATCAGGCTGACGCCAAGCGCGGTCTCGAGGTTCTTCAGGTGCTGCGAAGCGGCGGACTGCGTCATGCCCAGCATTTGTGCCGCCTGGGTGACATGCCTTGTTTCCACGACGGCCGCAAAGACCTCGATGGATCGAAACAGATTGAAATCGAAACCGCCGCTCTTCACCCGCCAACTCCAGTGCGCGATATCTTCATAAGTTTTCCTAATGTTGCAAAAATTCGATTGAGTGCAAGAGGCTTGCCGGGAAAAGATCGCGCCGTTCGATCCCAACAAAGGTATTTGCCCGGTGAATGACAGCGCACGCATCGTGATCATTGGCGGCGGCGTCATTGGCCTCGGCATAGCCTATCATCTCGCCGAACTCGGGGTGACCGACGTCGTTCTGCTGGAGCGTCACCAACTGACCAGCGGCACATCCTGGCATGCCGCTGGCATCGTCGGTCCGCTGCGCGCCGGCCTCAATCTCACAAGGCTTGCGCAATATGCGACCGAACTGTTTCCACGCCTGGAGGAGCGGACCGGCCAGGCCTCGGGATATCGGCGGACCGGCGGCCTGTGGCTCGCGCGCAGGCCGGAGCGAATGGACGAGCTGAAGCGTATCGCGCATATGGGCGATGTCTGTGGCCTGACGGTCGAGATGATCGACGGCGCTGGCGTTGCCGGCCGCGTGCGGGGCATCGTCCCGGACGGCATCGAGGGCGCCCTGTGGGTCGAGGAGGATGGGCAGGCCAATCCGGTCGACATCTGCGCGGCCTATGCCAAGGGCGCACGCGCCGCAGGCGTCCGCATCCTGGAAGGGGCCGTCTGCACTGGCTTCGTGACGAAGAACGGCAGGGTCGCCGGCGTCAAGCTGGCGTCCGGCGCCACCATCGACTGCGCGACGGTGGTGAACTGCGCCGGCGCCTGGGCGCGCGACATCGGCGCTCTTGCCGGTGTCCCGGTGCCGCTGCAGGCCGTCGAGCACATGTATGTGGTGACGGAGCCGATTGCGGGCCTGCAGGATCCGTTTCCTATCGTGCGCGATCTCGACGAGGGCATCTACGTCAAGGGCGATTCCGGCAAGCTGGTTCTGGGTGGGTTCGAACCGAACGCCAAGATCTTCGACGTTCGCGGACCGGCTGGCGATAGGCCATTCCTCGAACTGCCGGAGGATTGGGAGCAGTTCGAGCCGTTCATGTCGGCCGGGCTTAAACTTCTGCCGGCGCTGTCGCAAGCCGGCATCAGGCACTTCATGAACGGTCCCGAGAGCTTCACGCCCGATACGCGGCCGTTGATGGGGGAGTCGCCCTACCTGCGCGGCTTCTATGTCGCCGCCGGCTTCAACTCCACCGGCATGATGTCTTCGGCCGGTGCCGGCAAGGCGATGGCCGAATGGATCGTCGACGGCGAACCAGGCCTTGATCTGTGGGCGCTCGACATTGCCCGCTTCGACCGGTCCGCCGCGTCAAGATGCTTTGTCGGCGCCAGGATGGAGGAAGCGGTCGCCGATCTGTTCCGTATGCACTGGCCCTACAAGCAGGCGAGTGCAGGGCGCGACGTCAGGCGTTCTGCCTTCCACCAGACTTTCGCGGCTGCCGGCGCTGTTTTCGGTGCGCCGACAGGGTGGGAGCGGCCGCTCTGGTTCGGCCGCGACGAGGCCGCGCGAGCGGTCCGCTATTCGGTCGGTGCGCAGCCATGGTGGAGTGCTGCGAAAGCGGAAGCCGGCAGCATGGCCCAGGGCGTCGGCCTGTTCGAGCTCTCCCCTTTCACCAAGCTCGACATCGTTGGCCGCGACGCCGCGGCTTTGTTGCAGAGGCTTTGCGCCAACGAAGTCGATGTCGTTGAAGGCCGTGCCGTCTATACGCAGATGCTCAACGCGCGGGGCGGCATCGAGGCCGACGTGACCGTGACCCGCGACGGCGACCGCGCATTCCGCGTGATCTCCGGTGCGGCGACAAGGCAGAAGGATCTTGCCTGGATCAGGCGCCACGCGCAGGATCTTGGCCTCGACGTCTCGATCTTCGACGCGACGTCTTCGGAAGCCGTGCTCGGCGTCATGGGGCCGCGCTCCCGCGACCTGCTTCAAAGCCTGACCGACGCTGATCTTTCCGATGCCGCTTTCCCGTTCTCGACCTCGCACCGCATCGACATCGGCATGGTCAGTGTCCGGGCCACCCGCGTCAGCTTCGTCGGCGAACTCGGCTTCGAGCTCTACGTGCCGGTCGAATGCGCGCAAAGCCTGCTCGCCACGATCGCCGCGGCGGGCGGCGCCCACAGCCTCGTCTTCTGCGGCCATTATGCGCTGGATGGCTGCCGCCTTGAGAAGGGCTATCGCCATTGGGGGCACGATATCGGGCCGAAGGACACGCCGCTGGAGGCTGGCCTGTCCTTCGCGGTCTCCTGGAAGAAGAATGATTTCATCGGCCGCGACGCGCTGCTGGCGCAGAAAGCCGAGGGCGTCAGGCGCCGGCTTGTGCACTTCGCGATCGACGGCGCCAACCCGCTTCTGCTTCATGATGAGCCGATCTATCGGAACGGCAAACTTGCCGGTCTGACCACGTCGGGCGGTCTTGGTTCGCGAACCGGCCTGAGCCTTTGCCTTGGCTATGTTGCCTGCAAGCCGGGTGAGACGAAAGCACAGGTGCAGGCCTCCGACTACGAGATTGCGGTGGCCGGCACGCGCCACATGCTGAGGGCGCTCGACAAGCCGCCCTATGACCCAACTGGAGCGCGGATGCGCGGCTGCGAGGAGACAATTTCATGAGGCAGCATGCCCGTGTCGTCATTATCGGTGGTGGAGCCATGGGCGTTTCCCTGCTCTACCACTTGGCCAAGCGCGGCTGGAACGACGTCGTCCTCGTCGAGAAGCATGAATTGACCGCCGGCTCCACCTGGCACGCCGCCGGCCTTTGCACGCATTTCGCCCACAATGCGACGATCATGGAGATGCGTGCGCATTCGGTGCGGCTCTACCGGGAAATCCTGACCGCCGAGACCGGGCTGCCGACAGGCTTCCATGCCAGCGGCGCGCTGCGCATCACCCGCTCCCGGGATCGCATGGATGAATTCCACCATGTGCAGGGGCTCGGCCGGTTCGTGGGCCATGATTTCCACATCCTGAGCCCGGAAGAACTCAAGCAGATCTATCCGCTCTGCCTGACCGACGGCATTATCGGGGCGATCTACGAGCCCAATGACGGCCATGTCGACCCGACACTGGCGACCAACGCAATGGCGGCCGGCGCGCGCTCGCGCGGCGCCGAGATCGTCCGCCACAATCCCGTTCTGGCGATCGAACGCAAGGCATCCGGCGAGTGGCTCGTCCGCACGACGCAGGGCGACATTGTGGCCGAGCATGTGGTGAATGCCGCCGGCACCTGGTGCCGCGAGATCGGCGCGATGATGGGTCTCGACCTGCCGGTCGTGCCGATGCTGCACCAATATGTCGTGACCGACACGGTGCCCGAGATCGCCGAGCGCATTGCCGCCGGCGCCAAGGAATTGCCGATCATCCGCGATCCGGAAGAAAGCTGGTATCTGCGTCAGGAACGCGACGGCTATATCGTCGGCCCTTACGAAAAGTCAGCCCAGCCCTGGGCAATCGATGGGGTGCCGCCCGAATTCGGCATGGAGTTGCTGCCGCCTGACCTGGACCGCGTCGAGCATATCATCGCACTGGCGATGGAGCGCGTCCCCGCACTTGCCAATGCCGGCATCAAGACGGTGGTCAACGGGCCCATCACCTTCACCCCGGATGCCAACCCACTGATCGGTCCAGCATTCGGCCTTGATAACGCCTGGTTGCTGACCGGCTCGAGCATGGGAGTCATGGAAGGCGGCGGCGCCGGGCGTTTCCTTGCCGACTGGATCGTTGATGGAGCCCCCCGCAGCGACGCACTCGCCATCGACCCGCGCCGCTTTGGCAACTATGCCGACAGGGACTATCGCATCGACAGGGCGGTCGAAGGGTTCGGCCTGCAGTTTGGCATCCACTATCCTTATGAGGAGCGCGAAGCCGGGCGCCCGCGCCGCACCACGCCGGCGCTCGATCTTCAGAAAAGCCAGGGGGCGGTGCTGGGCGCCGCCTATGGCTGGGAGCGGCCGAACTGGTTTGCCATCGGCGGGGTCGATCGCAATCCGCCGCTGACCTTTCGCCGGCCCGGCTGGTTTGAAGCGGCGCGCGGTGAATGTCTCGCCGTGCGCGATGGCGTCGGCGCCATCGATCTGTCCGCCTTTTCCAAGTTCGAGGTTGGCGGCTCCGGGGCGAGCGCGTTCATGGCTTCGCTCGGCACTAATCGTCCGCCAGCGCGCCAGGGCCGCATCGGCCTCGTTCATGTGCTGACGGCAAAGGGCGGCGTCGCGTCGGAATTCACGGTGACCCGCCTCGGTGATGACTGGTTCTACCTGACCAGCGCCGCTGTGGCGGAGCGGCATGACGAAGACCTGCTGCGCTCCCGCGCCTCGGCCTTTGCGAATGTGACAATCGACAATGTCACCGAAAGGCGCGGCGTGCTCGCTATCATGGGCCCTCATGCCCGCGATCTGCTCGAAACGGTGAGCGAGGCCGATCTGTCCAACGCGGGATTTCCCTGGCTTTCCGCGCAGATCATCCGGGTCGCCGGCATCAGGGCGGCGGCGCTCAGAGTGTCCTATGCCGGCGAACTGGGATGGGAGCTTCACGTCCAGCTGGCGCAATTCGGCAAGCTCTACGATGCGGTCACCAGGGCTGGCCGGCGTTTCGACCTGCGCCCGTTCGGCATCCACGCCCTGAACGCGATGCGGCTGGAGAAAGGCTATCGTGCCTGGGGTGCCGACCTGACGACGGAGCGGACACCGCTGGAAGCGGGGTTGGATGCCCTGGTCAAAACCGAGGGGCGGGATTTCATCGGCCGCGAGGCCATGCTTGCACGCGTCGGCGACAGCGCCTGGACAATGGTGCTTCTCGAGATCGACGATGACGCCGAAAGGCTGCCTTTCTACGCCCATGCGGTGTTGCAGGCGGGCCGGCCGGTTGGGATCGTCACCTCCGGCGCCCACGGCTTCCGCACTGGCAAGACCATTGCCCTTGCCTATCTGCGCCCTGGTGTCTCTGCCGAAGGGCTGAGCGTTTCGATCCTCGGAAAAGAACTGGCTGCGCGGGAACTCCGCGAAGCCCCCCACGATCCTGGCAATCTGCGCCCGCGTGGCGTCCATGCCGCGCAACCCGTTGCCTTCACGCTTGCCTGATGTCGGAGAAAAAGATGAACACGGACGCGACAATCACCACCGAAGCTCACGCACCGCGAACCGGGGGCAGGGCTGGAAGGCAGGGCCAGCGCATGGCCCAGCAGGCACCGCGCCGTCCCTACATCAGCCGCCGGATCGGCACCTTCAACATCCTCGACGAGGAAGGGCTGAGCCTGATCGAGGCGAATGCCGACCGGCTGCTCAAGGAGATCGGCATGGAGTTCCATGACGACCCGGAAATCCTCGACATCTTCCGTGAGGCGGGCGCCGACGTGCAGGGCACGAGGGTACGCTTCGAACCGGGCATGTGCCGCAAGATCATCCGCGCCACGGCACCTTCCCAATTCAGGCAGCATGCCCGCAACCCCGCCAACACGGTGATGATCGGCGGTGACAATACCGTGCTGTGCCCGTCCTGGGGACCGCCCTTCGTCCACGACCTCGATCGTGGTCGTCGCTATGCCACGATCGGCGATTTTCGCGACCTGGTAAAGATCCACCAGATGATCCCGCATCTGCATCATTCGGGCGGCGTGGTTTGCGAGCCTGTCGATCTGCCGGCCAACAAGCGCCACCTCGATATGCTCTACACGCATATCCGCCATTCCGACCGGCCGTTCATGGGCGCCTTCATCGGTTCGAAGCGGGCACAGGACGCCGTCGACATGGCCAAGATCGTGTTCGGCGAAGAGTTCGTCGCCAACAACGCCGTGCTCTACAACGTGTCCAACACCAATGCGCCGCTGGTGCTCGACGCCAACATGTCCGGCTCGCTGAAGGTCTATGCCCGCAACAACCAGCCGGTAGCCTGCACGCCCTGGACTCTGGCTGGCGCGATGAGCCCGTGCACGGTCGCCGGCACGCTGGCGCAGGTGCTGGCGGAAGCGCTCGCTAGTCTCAGCCTTGTGCAACTGATCAACCCGGGAGCGCCCTGCCTGATGGGAAGCTTTGCCAGCACCATCTCGATGCAGAGCGGTGCGCCGACCTTCGGCACGCCGGAAGCAGGCAAGATGGTGCTGGCGTGCGGGCAACTGGCGCGTCGCGTCGGCGTGCCGTTCCACACTGTCGGCTCACTGTCGGCATCCAAGCTTCCCGACGCCCAGGCCGAACAGGAAGCGACCTGGGGGATCCTGATGTCGATGTTTGCCGGCGCCAATGTGATCAACCACGCCACCGGCTGGCTGGAAGGCGGACTGGTCACCGGCTTCGAGAAGACGGTCATCGATGCCGATCTTTGCGGCAAGGTCGCGAGCCTGTTCGAGGGCATCGATCTGTCGGCCAACGCACAGGCGATGGAGGCGATCGAAGCGGTCGGACCGGGATCGCATTTCCTCGGCAGCGCGCACACGCAGTCCAACTTCCTCTCGGCCTTCTACCGGTCCACCAGCAGCGACAACAACTCCTTCGAACAATGGAACGAGGATGGGCGCCTCGACGCCGCCCAGCGCGCCAACCGGCAGTGGAAACGGCTGCTTGATGAGTATCAGGATCCGGGCCTCGATCCGGCCATCGACGAGGCGCTGCAGGCTTTCATCGCCGGCCGCAAGGCCAGCGAGCCGGATCAGGCGTATTTCTAGAGCATGATCCCCAAAAAGTGGGAACCGGTTTTCGGGAAAGATCATGCTCTGGCGAAGAGACAGATCAGGATGGCGAAACGTCATCCTGATCTGGTGCCATTCGGTCTGGAGCATGCGGCTGCGAGGGGGTGACCTTATGCGGCTCATCGTTTTTCCTAATGCGAGGAATTTTGGGATGGATTGGCCGCGCGTTCCGCTAACCTGATGGATAGACTGAACGAAATCAGCGCAATGGGGAACATCATGAAACGCTACCTACTCGAAACGGCATTCGGCGCTCTGTTGCTGATGCCGGTGTCTTCGGCGCTCGCCGCGGACGTGACGATGCCTGATCCGAACTACGCCACCGCGACAGCGGTCATGAACGTCATCAAGGACGCCGCCCAACAGGAATTGGGGCTGGAGGTTTCGACGGTGACCACCACCGCCGTCCCGGTGATCTGGGAAGCGATGAGCCGCAACAAGGGCGAGGTGGATATCTGGCCGGACGTCTGGCTGCCGAACCAGCAGGGCCTCGTCGACAAATATGTGAAGGGCGCCGGCACCGTGAAGCTTGCGCAAAATGGCTACGAGGCCAAGCAGGGCTATTGCGTCACCCAGGTCACCGTCGACAAATATGGTATCAAGGATGTTTCGGATCTCGCGAACCCGGACAATGCCAAGCTTTTCGACACCAATGGTGACGGCAAGGGTGAAATCTGGATCGGCGCATCAGGCTGGCAATCGACCAACATCGAGAAGGTTCGGGCGCGCGACTACGGTTTTGCCGATTTCTTCGACCTTCAGGTAACCGATGAAGCGGTGGCGGCGGCTTCGCTTGACCGCGCCGCCAAGGCCGACAAGCCATGGGTCGGCTATTGCTACAGCCCGCACCAGAATTTCGCCCGCTATAAGCTCGCCTTCCTGACCGAGCCGAAAAACGATCCGGCGAAATTTGTCGTCGTGCAGCCCAATGACGACCCGCAATGGTTTGAAAAGTCGAAAGTCTCATCCGCCTATGCTGACACAACCGTGCACGTTGCTTATGCTGCCTCGCTTGCGCAACGCCAGCCGGACCTGACCGCGGCGCTGGAGCGCATCGCCTTCAACCCGGACGACATCAGCAAATGGGCGTATTCAATCATCGTCGACAAGAAACCGGCGGACGATGTGGCCAAGGAATGGATCAAGGCCCATCCTCAGGACGTGGCGAAGTGGTTCGGCCACTGACGGTCGCTCGGCGCACGGTCTGCAGCCTGCATCACCTGTTGGCCCCCAGGCGGGATCGATAAACGTGGACGCCGCCGCCGGTCCCGCCGCCATTGTCATGAACGGTGTCTGGAAAGTCTTCGGCGCCCGCGCGCCGGAGGCGATGACGGCTATCCTGCGCGAGCACCTCGACAAGGACGAGGTGGTCAAGCGCTTCGGCTGCGTGGTCGGCGTGGCCGACGTCAGCATCTCGGTCGCCCCAGGGGAGATCTTCTGCGTCATGGGGCTTTCGGGCAGCGGGAAATCGACGCTGATCCGCCATATCAACCGTCTTCTCGAACCCTCGGCCGGCAAGATTTTCGTCGACGGCGAGGACATCATGGCCAAGACGCCGTCCGAACTCAGGGCGCTGCGGTCCCGCAAGATCGGCATGGTGTTTCAAAGCTTCGGCCTGCTTCCACACCGGACGGTTCGCGACAATGTCGCCCTGCCGCTGGAAATCCAGGCGGCAAGCAAGCAGCGTCGCTTCGACGTCGCCGAGGCGGCGCTCGCCAAGGTCAACCTGTCCGGCTGGGGCGATCGCTATTGCCATGAGCTTTCGGGCGGCATGCAGCAGCGCGTCGGGCTGGCTCGGGCGCTGGCCGCGGATTCGGCGATTCTCTTGATGGACGAGCCGTTCAGCGCGCTTGACCCGCTGATAAGGCGGCAGCTTCAAGACGAATTCCTCGCCCTGTCACGATCGATAGGCAAGACGGTCGTCTTCATCACGCATGATCTCGACGAGGCGATCCGCATCGGCGACCGCATCGCGATCATGAAGGATGGTGTCATCATCCAGATCGACACGCCCGAGGAGATCGTCACCGCGCCGAAGCACGAATACGTGGCAAAGTTCGTCGCCGACATTTCGCGCCTGACGGTCATCACCGCGCGGCGCATCATGGAACCCGTCGAGAGCTTCAGGGCACGGGATCGCTCAATGCTGGATATCGATCGGTTGCGCAAGGTCGCCTCGCAGCAGCCGCTGGCCGAGCTTGTCGAACTCGCCGCCCAGGATGCCGCTCCACTGGCGGTAACCGATGGCGGCGGGATTGTCGGCATCGTCGACAGGCAAGCTCTCCTCGAGGGTTTGAGAAAGGGCGCACGACCGTGAACGCTCATGATCCGGTAGCCAAGCCGATGGTCGGGCACGACCGGTCGTCGGAAGAAGGTCTTGTCCGGGATTTCGTGGTCCAGAATTCGGCCTATTACGTCGAGATGTTCGCCCGCATCAGGGACGCGCGAAATGCCGTCTGGCCGTTCAACGTCGCGGCGGCGCTGCTGGGTCCGGTGTGGGCGGCCGCCCGTGGCACAATGGTGCTGTTCTGGATCGCCTTCTTCCTCGAGATGCTGGCGGTGGTTCAGATCGGCGTTGGCGCGGCTGGTAATCTGGGCGGAGCGGAGATGGCACGGGCCGAACGGCTCACCAAGCAGGCCGAAGCACGCGCCGAGCAGGCGAAAGCCGCGACGGCGGCGGGAGCCGACAATGCCGAAGGCCTGAAATCGTCCGCGGCGGCCTTGGAGAAGGCCGCGAGCGCCGCCCGGCAGCAGGTCGAAACGGCGAGGGCGAAAGTGCCGCTGCTGATCGGAGCGGGTCTCCTCACGCTGTTTGTTGCCAAGCTCATCACCGGGTTTCTCGCCAACAGGATGCTTGAGCGGCGGTTCGCGCGATGGCGCTCGCAGCCCACGCTGCGGCACGGGCTCGATTATCCGCTCGCCACGGGAGCGCTCGTCTTCTGTCTCCTCGCCTACGGGCTTTCCGTCTATCGCTTCGCCGTCGCGGCACCGGCCGCCTGGCTCACCGTCGCGCCGTCCAATCATGACTGGCAGGCCGCCCTGTCCTCCGGACTGGATGGCTTGATGGCGGCGATATCGCATAGCGGAGAAGGCGTGTTCGGCGTGGTCACGGGGGCGATATCCCTGGTTCTCGACGGCCTGGCCTATGCGCTGACGGGAATGCCCTGGCCGGTGACGATGGCGATCATCCTCGTCCTTGCCTGGCAATTGGCGGGGCCGCGCGTCGCCATCTTCACCGCAGCCGCACTGGCCTATCTCGCCGTGCTCGGCTTCTGGGAAAAAAGCCTTGAAACAGTGGCCTTGCTGGGCACTGCCGCGGTCCTTTGCCTGGCCATCGGCATTCCGCTCGGCATCTGGTGTGGGCGCAGGCCGCGTGTCTACACGGCATTGCGGCCGGTGCTGGACTTCATGCAGACCATGCCCGCCTTCGTCTATCTCATCCCCGTGATCGCTTTGTTCGGCATCGGCAAACCCCCCGGCGTGATCGCCACCTTGATCTTCGGCACGCCGCCCGTGGTACGTTTGACGGCGCTTGGCCTGCAAGGTGTGCCGCCGGCCGTCCGCGAAGCCGCACAAGCCTATGGCGCCACAAGGTGGTTTCTGCTGACGCGGGTGGACCTGCCGCTTGCGATGCCCTCGATCATGGCTGGCATCAACCAGACCATATTGATGTGCCTGTCCATGGTCGTCATCGCCTCGCTGATCGGTGCCAAGGGACTCGGCGAGGACGTCTTGAACGCCCTTCAATATGCGGCGGTGGGGCAGGGGCTGCTGGCGGGTTTCGCGATTTTGCTCTGCGCCATGATCATCGACCGGATCGTGCAGGGAAGGCCCAGCCGGTAGCCTCCGGGCTCCTCGCGTTGCGGCCAACTTCAGGACATGCAAGATCGCAACAGCGGCGGCGCAAAAAAATGCGCGCGCCGCCGGTCATGGTCCAATCCACCAGCCTTGCCGTGATCCGGGTCAATGCCTTAGACAGGCGCCCGTGAACAATCCAAAGGCGGAGAAGAACCACATGTCGGACCGGATGAAGACCATCTCCTCTGCCAGGTCGCATGGCGGCGTGCAGGGCGTCTATTCCCACGCTTCCGATGCCTGCTCCTGCGACATGATTTTTGCCGTTTTCGTGCCGCCGCAGGCCCGTGAAAAACCTTGTCCGGTCGTATGGTACCTCTCCGGCCTGACCTGCACCCATGCCAATGTAATGGACAAGGGCGAGTACAGGCGGATGGCCGCAGAGCTTGGCCTGATCGTCGTCTGTCCCGACACCAGCCCCCGCGGCGCCGATATCCCCGACGAGAAGGAGAATTGGCAGTTCGGCAGCGGCGCCGGCTTCTACGTCGATGCGACCCAAGCGCCCTACGCCAGGAACTATCGCATGTATTCCTATGTCACCGAGGAACTGCCGGCGTTGATCACGCAGGAATTTCCGGCCGACATGACGCGCCAGGCGATCTTTGGCCACTCGATGGGTGGGCATGGCGCGCTGACGATTGCGCTAAAAAATCCCGAGCGCTTCAAGAGCTGCTCGGCGTTTGCGCCGATCGTGCAGCCAAGCACCGCCGGCTGGTCGAGGCCGGCCTTCGAGAAATATCTCGGCGCGGATGAGGCGTCATGGCGGAACTGGGATGCCACCTCGCTCATCGAGGACGGTCACCGCTTCCCGGAGTTCCTCGTCGATCAAGGGAAGTCGGACGGATTTCTCAATGATGGGCTGAGGCCGTGGCTCCTGGAAGCAGCCTGCGCCAAGGCCGGCATTCCCCTGATACTGCGCATGCAGGACGGCTATGATCACTCGTATTTCTTCATTTCGACGTTCATGGACGACCATCTGAAGTGGCACGCCCAAAGGCTCTGATCCGGGGCCAACGTCCGTCGTCGTGCCTGGTCAGTCGGCCCGACGGTCCGCGACTGGGCGCCGCCCGTCGATCCACAGGGCAAGCAATGTGCAGCCCGCGCCCGAGAGCAAATAAGCACCGGCGGCGATGAGGCCGAAATTGCCGGCCAGCAGCAGCGCTGCGAGCGGCGCGAAGCCGGCGCCGAACATCCATGCCAGATCAGAGGTTATCGCCGAGCCGGTATAGCGATACCGCCGGGAAAAGCTCGATGCGACGACGCCGGACGATTGCCCGAAACTCAGCCCCAGGAGGATGAAACCCAGCACCATGAACAGGGCCTCGCCGATGGTGCCGCCATCGAGGAGCTGCGGGGCAAAACCGCTGAATGTCGCGATCGCGATCGCCGAGCCGCCGAGCAGCGCGCGGCGTCCGACGCGGTCGGCCAGCGGCCCCGATGCGACGATGGCCGCAATGCCGAACAGCGCGCTCACCGCCTCGATCACCAGGAAACGCGCTGGTCCCTCATTGGTGAACAGGAACACCCAGGAGAGCGGAAACACCGTCACCATGTGGAACAGGGCGAAACTCGCCAGGGGTGCGAAGGCGCCGACGACGACGTTGCGGCCTTCGGCCCTGATCGTGTCCCTGATGCGGGTCGGCTGCAGGTCCCCGCTCTCGTACAATCTTGCGAATTCGGGTGTGACGACGATGCGCAGCCTGGCGAACAGGGCCACGACATTGATGGCGAAGGCGACGAAGAAGGGATAGCGCCAGCCCCACGAGAAGAAGTCGTCGGCCGACAGGTTGGCGACGAAGAAGGCAAAAAGGGAACTCGCCACGATGAGGCCGATCGGCGCGCCCAGTTGCGGGATCATGGCATAGAAGCCGCGCCGGTTCCGCGGCGCGTTCAGCGCCAGCAGCGAGGGCAGCCCGTCCCATGTACCGCCAAGCGCCAGCCCCTGTCCAATGCGGGCCAGCGCCAGCAGCCAGACGGCGACAGCACCTATGTCGCCATAGCCAGGCAGAAACGCGATGGCGACGGTCGACGTGCCGAGCAGGAACAGCGCGATCGTCAGTTTCGCGCCGCGGCCATGGGCGCGATCGACCGCCATGAACAGCACGGAGCCGAATGGGCGCGCGACGAAGGCCAGCGCGAAGATGCAGAAGGAGTAGAGCGTGCCGACGAGCGGATCGTGCGCCGGAAACATAAGCTTGGGAAATACGATGACGGAGGCGATCGCATAGACGAAGAAGTCGAAGAATTCCGACGTCCTGCCCACGATCACGCCGACCGCGATATCGCCCGCGCTGACCTGGCCATGATCCGAGCCGATCAGCCCGCTGTTCGTTTCGGCACTCGAAGTCTGAGCCATTTGTCCGTCGCCACTGAGTGGAATGAGGTGTCTGGGACCTAATTCCCGGGATCCCATCGTGCGCCGCACACTGTGCTAAAGCCACCCCGGCTGGGCATTGGACAAATTGTCCAATGTCACCGCGCGTCGGCCGGCAGTAGCCCTTGATCGATACCGCATTGCAACATGAGTGTTGCCGCGATCCATCGAGGGCAGCGTTTGATGAAACGATTTGGAGCCTTGCTTCTGTTTCCCGTGGCCGGGCTGTTGAGCGGCTGCGATTTGGTCGTGCTGGCGCCCGCGGGCGACGTCGCGGCCCAGCAGCGCGACCTGCTCGTGGTCTCGACCTTGCTGATGCTGGTCATCATCGTGCCGGTCATGGCTCTGACTGTCTTTTTCGCCTGGCGCTACCGGCAATCCAACGCGTCGGCGACGTATGCACCGGACTGGGATCATTCGACGAAACTGGAACTGGTGATCTGGGCCGCCCCTCTGCTCATCATCATATGCCTTGGCGCGCTGACCTGGCTCGGCACGCACCTGCTCGACCCATACCGCCGGATCGACCGGATCGAGTCCGGCCAGCCCGTCACCCAACTGCACAAGCCTCTCAAGGTCGAGGTCGTGGCGCTCGACTGGAAATGGCTCTTCATCTATCCGGACTACGGCATCGCCTCCGTCAACGAGCTGGCGGCGCCGGTCAACCAGCCGATCGATTTCCGCATCACCTCGTCGGCGGTGATGAATTCCTTCTATATTCCGGCACTTGCCGGACAGATCTATGCCATGCCCGGCATGGAGACGAAGCTGCACGCCGTCATCAACCAGCCGGGCACCTATAGCGGCTTCTCGGCCAACTACAGCGGCGCCGGTTTTTCGGGGATGCGTTTCGCCTTCCACGGTCTGTCCGACCAGGCTTTCGACCAATGGGTGGCGCAGACCAGGACCGCGTCGGCGGCGCTCAACCGCGACAGCTATCTCGAACTCGAAAAGCTGAGCGAGAACGAACCGGTCCGCCACTACGCTTCCGTCGATCCCGACCTTTATGGCGCCATCCTCAATTTGTGCGTCGAGCGCGGCAAGATGTGCATGAACGAGATGATGTCCATCGATGCCAAGGGTGGCCTTGGTCTCGCGGGCGTCCGCAACACGCTGCCGCTGCAATATGACAAGCTCGCCCGGCGCGGCGCGATATTCGGCAACGATCCGTCCTATGTCGCCAGCATCTGCACGGCGGAGGAGGCTGCCGCCGCGGCGCGCGCCGCCGGCGATGCCACGCCGACAAACTGGCCGGCGAAGGATCTTTCCCCACTACGCGGGGCGGGGCTGCTGCGCCCCGGGACCGAGAGCCGTCGCGCCGAAGCGGGTACGCCGCCGCTCGGCCTGTTGCGGCGCGAATTGTGAGAGATAGCCGATGCCCGACTCTTTGACCAAGTTCATCTTCGGCCGTCTCACCTGGGAATCGCTGCCCCTGCATGAGCCGATCGTCGTCGCCACCTTCGTCGCGGTCGCGCTCGGTGGCATCGCCCTTCTCGGCGCGATCACCTATTTCAAGCTGTGGGGCTATCTCTGGCGCGAGTGGTTCACCAGCGTCGACCATAAGAAGATCGGCATCATGTACATGGTGTTGGGACTGGTCATGCTGCTGCGCGGCTTCTCGGACGCCATCATGATGCGGCTCCAGCAAGCCATCGCCTTCAACGGCTCCGAGGGCTACCTCAACTCGCATCACTACGACCAGATATTCACCGCCCATGGCGTGATCATGATCTTCTTCGTGGCGATGCCCTTCGTCACCGGGCTGATGAACTTCGTCGTGCCGCTGCAGATCGGCGCGCGCGACGTCTCCTTCCCCTTCCTCAACAATTTCAGCTTCTGGATGACGGTCGGCGGCGCTATCCTGGTCATGGCGTCGCTGTTCGTCGGTGAATTCGCCCGCACCGGCTGGCTCGCTTATCCGCCGCTCTCCGGCATCGGCTACAGTCCTGACGTCGGCGTCGACTATTACATCTGGGCGCTGCAGGTGGCGGGCGTCGGCACGACGCTGTCGGGCATCAACCTGATCTGCACGATCATCAAGATGCGCGCGCCCGGCATGACGATGATGCGCATGCCTATCTTCACCTGGACGTCGCTTTGCACCAACGTGCTGATCGTGGCGTCCTTCCCGGTGCTGACGGCGGTGCTCGCGATGCTGTCGCTCGACCGCTATGTCGGCACCAACTTCTTCACCAACGACTTCGGCGGCAACCCGATGATGTATGTGAACCTCATCTGGATATGGGGTCACCCGGAAGTCTACATCCTCATCCTGCCGCTGTTCGGCGTTTTTTCCGAGGTCACCTCGACCTTCTCCGGCAAGCGCCTGTTCGGCTACACCTCGATGGTCTACGCCACGGTGGTCATCACCATCCTGTCGTATCTTGTCTGGCTGCACCACTTCTTCACCATGGGCTCCGGCGCCAGCGTCAATTCCTTCTTCGGCATCACCACGATGATCATCTCGATCCCGACCGGGGCGAAGATCTTCAACTGGCTGTTCACCATGTATCGGGGCCGCATCCGCTTCGAACTGCCGATGATGTGGACGGTGGCCTTCATGCTCACCTTCGTCGTTGGCGGCATGACCGGCGTGCTGCTGGCGGTGCCGCCGGCGGACTTCGTGCTGCACAACAGCCTGTTCCTGATCGCGCACTTCCACAACGTTATCATCGGCGGCGTGCTGTTCGGCCTGTTCGCCGGCATTGCCTACTGGTGGCCCAAGGCCTTCGGATTCAAGCTCGATCCATTCTGGGGCAAGGTCTCGTTCTGGTGCTGGGTGGTCGGCTTCTGGTTCGCCTTCATGCCACTTTACATCCTGGGCCTGATGGGCGTGACGCGCCGCATGCGCGTCTTCGACGACCCTTCGCTGCAGATATGGTTCGTGATAGCTGCCTTCGGCGCGGTGTTGATCGCCCTCGGCATCGCCGCTTTCCTGATCCAGATCTTCGTCTCGATTCGCAGGCGCGCCGAACTCGTCGATGTCACCGGCGATCCGTGGGGCGGTCGCACGCTCGAATGGTCCACCTCCTCGCCGCCGCCGGCCTACAACTTCGCTTTCACGCCGGTCATCCGCGACAACGATACCTGGTGGGACATGAAGAAAGCCGGCTATCGGCGCCCGCTTTCCGGCTTCAGGCCGATCCATATGCCTGATAACACCGGCACCGGCATCATCTTGGCGGCGTTCAGCGTCGCGCTCGGCTTCGGCATGATCTGGTACATCTGGTGGCTGGCGGCGCTGAGCTTCATATGTCTGATCGCCACCGCGATCGGCCACACCTTCAACTATCACCGCGACTTCCACATTCCGGCGGCCGAGGTCACACAAACGGAAGAGGCGAGGACGACGCTTCTCGCCGCTCAGGTCTAGGGTTTGAGCATGCTATCGAGGACAATCACGGCCGGCACCGAACCGGTCTTCCATCTGGAAGAAGAGCATGCGCATGCCGAAGGCAGCAGCACCATGCTTGGCTTCTGGCTCTACCTGATGAGCGACTGCCTCATCTTCGCGATGCTGTTCGCCGCCTATGGCGTGCTCGGCGGCAACTACGCGGCCGGTCCCGCGCCCAAGGACCTGTTCGATCTCGATCTGGTGGCGGTCAACACCGCCATGCTGCTCTTCTCCTCGATCACCTATGGCTTTGCCATGCTGACCATGGACAAGGGCCGCGTGGCCGCGACACAGGCCTGGCTCGCCGTCACCGGCCTGTTCGGCCTGGCCTTCCTGTCGATCGAGCTCTACGAATTCGCCCACATGATCCATGAGAGTGCCACGCCGCAGCGCAGCGCCTTCCTGTCGTCCTTCTTCACCCTGGTGGGAACGCACGGCCTGCATGTCACCTTCGGCACGATCTGGCTGGTGACGCTGATGGTACAGGTCGCGAGATTTGGCCTCATCGAGGCGAACCGCCGCCGCCTGACGTGCCTCTCGATGTTCTGGCACTTCCTCGACGTCGTCTGGATCGGCGTCTTCACCTTCGTCTATCTGATGGGGATGTTGCGATGAACGCTCACGATCACGCCGCCGATCACGGCCACGCGCATGGCGGCGCCGCGCACGGAACGCCGAAAACCTACCTGACCGGTTTCGTCCTGTCGGTGATCCTCACCGCCATCCCGTTCTGGCTGGTCATGACCGGCGCCATCGATAACAAGCAGGCCACCGCTATCGTCGTCATGGCTTTCGCGGCGGTGCAGATCGTGGTCCACATGGTCTTCTTCCTGCATATGAACACCGCCTCGGAAGGCGGATGGTCGATGCTGGCGCTGATCTTCACGCTGATCCTGGTCGTCATCGTACTGACAGGCTCGCTCTGGGTGATGTACCACCTCAACGCCAACATGATGCCGGGGCTTCACGACATGCGCGAGATGCCATGAGCCCGCCGCCGGGCGCGGGGAGGACCACTATCGAGGCACGGGACGGCCAAGCTGGCATCCGTCTGCGCACCGCGCCCCGCAAGGACGCGGGCAGATCGCCCGCGTCGCGTCTTTTCCTCCTGCTGCTCGGGATCCTCGGTGTGCTGGTGTTTGTCGGGCTTGGCATTTGGCAGCTGGAAAGGCGCGTCTGGAAACTCGATCTGATCGCCCGCGTCGATCAACGTATCCATGCTCCCGTCGTCGATGCGCCTGGCCCAGTCGGTTGGAACGGC
Source organism: Mesorhizobium sp. B2-4-14 (assembly GCF_006442155.1). NCBI lineage: Bacteria > Pseudomonadati > Pseudomonadota > Alphaproteobacteria > Hyphomicrobiales > Phyllobacteriaceae > Mesorhizobium > Mesorhizobium sp. B2-4-14. The sequence continues at coordinate 132,959 of NZ_VFVA01000010.1, forward strand.
TTGACCGCGGCCGGGTCCGAATACAGCCATGTGCGACTGGCCGGACGCTTTCTGGGCGGCGCCAGCACGCTGGTGCAGGCGGTGACGGAGCTTGGCGGCGGATACTGGGTGCTGACGCCGATGCGAACCGACCGCGGCTTCGTCGTGCTGGTCAACCGCGGTTTCGTGCCCGTGGAGCGCAAGGCCGAGTTCGAGCGGGAGAGCGGTGATGGCTTCACCGCGCCGGTCGTCATTGACGGGCTGTTGCGCATGAGCGAGCCCGGCGGCGGCTTCCTGCGCAAGAACGACGTCGCGGACAATCGCTGGTACTCGCGGGACGTTGCCGCCATCGCGATCGCGCGCGGCCTGACTGACGTCGCGCCCTATTTTGTCGATGTGGGAGCGTCCGGCACGGATGGCTGGCCGCGCGGCGGTTTGACCGTCGTGAATTTCCGCAACAGCCATTTGGTCTATGCTTTGACCTGGTTCACGCTCGCTGCGATGCTCGCGGCAGCCTTGGCCGCGCCGATATTCGGACGCCGCCGGCGGCAAGGACCGGCAAGATGAGCATCCCGACACAAGCACTTCGCAACGACAAGTCCTTCGCGGCGGCGTCCCCTGTCGGCAAGGGTGGCGCGGTCGCCAATCCCGACGCGGCGAACAGGAAGAACCTGCTTCTGCTCATCCAGTTGCGCTGGCTGGCGGTGGCGGGCCAGGTGCTCACCATTCTGGTGACGGAATATTGGTTCGCCATCCCGCTGCCGTTGCCGGAGATGGCCGGCGTCGTGCTTTTCCTGATCGGGCTGAACATCTTCAGCCTCCTTGTCTTGCGCGGCCAGCGGCCGATCAGCAACGCGCAGCTGTTCGTCGCGCTGATCTTCGACATGGCGGCATTGACGACCCAGCTTTATCTGAGCGGCGGTGCCTCGAATCCCTTCGTATCGCTCTACCTGCTGCAGATCACCCTCGGCGCCGCGTTGCTGACACCGTGGTCCACCTGGATCCTGGTGGTGGCCGCCTCCGCCTGCTTCGTCTTCCTCATCTTCCAATTCCTGCCGATCGCGATCCCGCATCACGGCGGCAGCGACCTGTTGGCCTTGCATTTGCGCGGCATGTTCATCTGCTTCGTGCTGGCGGCCGGCCTGATCGTGATCTTCATGACCCGCATCAACCGAAATTTGCGTGAACGCGATGCCTATCTCGCCGATCTGCGCCAGCGCTCGGCCGAGGAGGACCACATCGTGCGCATGGGCCTGCTGGCCTCGGGTGCCGCGCATGAGCTGGGCACGCCGCTTTCGACCATCTCCGTCATCCTCTCCGACTGGCGCCAGATGCGAAGCGTCACCCGCAACCGCGAGCTGGCCGGCGACGTGGCCGAAATGCAGGCGCAGATCGAGCGCTGCAAAAGCATCGTGTCGGGCATTCTCATGTCTTCGGGGCAGGCGAGGGGCGAGGGCACGATCCGCACCAGCATCCGCCATTTCCTCGACGATCTTGTCCAGGAATGGCGCGTCAGCCGCCAGCCGCTCAATCTGGATTACAAGAACGATTTCGAACCCGATGAGCAGATCGTGTCCGACACGGCGCTGAAGCAGGTCATCTTCAACGTGTTCGACAACGCCCAGGAAGCATCGCAGGATTGGGTCGGCGTCACCGCCGAGCGGCAGGGCGAGAAATTGGTGATTGCCGTGCGCGACCGCGGGCCAGGTTTCGACGAGGGTATTCTGGCCGCGCTCGGCCAGCCCTATATGTCGAGCAAGGGACGGCCCGGCGGTGGCCTTGGTCTTTTCCTGGTGGTGAATGTGGTTCGAAAGCTGGGAGGCGACTTTTCGGCGCGCAACATGGAGCAGGGGGCTTGTGTCACCCTTTCGCTGCCGCTCGCGGCGCTGACCGATGGAGATGATCATGAAGCCTGATCGATCCCTGTTTATCGTCGAAGACGACGCGACCTTCGCGAAAACGCTGAAGCGCTCCTTCGAAAAGCGCGACTACGACGTGATGGTCTGCCACGGCAGGGAAGACTTGGCTCGCGCCCTCGAAACCGCTGTTCCGGCCTACGCCGTCGTTGATCTCAAGCTGGGAGCCGGCGGCTCCGGGTTGGAATGCGTCAAGCTCCTGAGCGCCCGTGATGCTTTGATGAGGATCGTCGTGCTGACCGGCTTCGCCAGCATCGCCACGGCGGTCGAGGCGATCAAGCTTGGCGCATGCCATTACCTGGCGAAGCCCGCCAACACCGATGACATCGAAGCCGCCTTCGGCCGGGCCGAAGGCGACGTTTCCGTTTCGCTGAGCAGTCGTCCCACCTCGATCAAGAACCTCGAATGGGAGCGCATCCACGAAACGCTCGTCGAGACCGGTTTCAACATCTCCGAAACGGCGCGCCGGCTTGGCCTGCACCGGCGCACTTTGGCCCGCAAGCTCGAGAAACGCGTGGTGAGATAGCCGGAACGCCGTGCCAGCGGACCGGCCGAAAACCGTTTTGGCCTATCGACCACTTGAGACGCGAGCACTCAATGCTTCCCTCTGTGGCCTGGGATACTTATCTGTCGGGACAGACACCGGAACGGGCAACAGGCGTGGCGCAACGATCGGGCAGTGCTGATCTTCCACTTCATGGCGGACGTGTGCCGAAATGGCTGGGCGACCGCATGACGCGTCTTGGCGCCGTGATGTGCGAGGCGATCATCCATCACTATGGCCGCAACGAATTGCTGCGGCGGCTGGCGCATCCGTTCTGGTTCCAGTCCTTCGGCGCCGTCATGGGCATGGACTGGCACTCGTCCGGCATCACGACCAGCGTTGTCGGCGCCTTGAAACGCGGCCTCACGCCGCTGTCTGGCGAACTCGGCATCCACGTCTGCGGCGGCCGTGGCGCGCATTCGCGCAAGACCCCGCACGAGCTTGCCGCCATTGGCGAGCGCATCGGCTTCGACGGCGCGCGCCTGGCCACCGTCAGCCGGCTTGTCGCCAAGGTGGACAGCGCCGCGGTCCAGGATGGTTTCGATCTCTATCTGCACGGCTTCATCGTCACCGATGACAGCGACTGGGTGGTGGTGCAGCAAGGCATGAACGGGGACAGCAAGGTGGCACGCCGCTACCATTGGCTCTCCGAAGGCCTTAAGAGCTTCGTCGATCAGCCGCACGCCGCCATTGAGGGCGCCAACCAGGGCGAGATCGTCAACCTGACCGACCATCGTGCCGAGGCCTCGCGTCTGGGCCAGCTGGATTTGCTTCAGGACCTCGGCCCGGACCGCATCCTGCGGGAATTCGCTGCCCTGAGTTCTGGCACCACATCGGCTCCGGAGCAGCCGCTGCTGCCGCATCTGGTCATGCCGGCTCACCATGATGTTCGCGAAAGCGATGTCGTTATGCGCCGCCTGCATGGAAACATGGCGGCGGCGGCCGAACGCGGCCCGGCGGATTTTTCCGAGCTTCTGCTGGTGCCCGGTGTGGGCGCGCGTACGGTGCGCGCATTGGCGCTCGTGGCCGAGGTGGTGCATGGCGCGCCGTGCCGTTTTTCCGATCCCGGCCGTTTCTCGCTCGCGCATGGCGGCAAGGACAGGCACCCGTTTCCTGTTCCGCTCAAGGTCTATGACGAGACGATAGGTGTGCTGAAGTCGGCCGTGCAGAAGGCCAAGCTTGGTCGCGAAGAGGAAATCGGCGCTCTGAGGCGGCTCGACGATCAGTCGCGGCAGGTCGAGCGGTATGTCACCGGCCCCAGCCTGAAGGAGATTGTCGCCGGCGAATTCGACCAGTCGCATCTGCTTGGCGGCCGCAGTGTCTTTGGCTGGGAGCTGGCGCCGGACAAGACGCCCGCCGAGCGAGACAAGACAGGGAAGTAGCGTCGGACGCATCGCGTCATGCCACGCGACGATACCTATAGTGATCCCGGATGAATTTGTTGAAGAAGCTGCCCTTGGAGGAAGACGTCCTGAACGCGGCATAAGTCGCAGCGGCAACGTCCATGTAGTCGTAGCGATGGCCGGTGGGCACGAACCAGACGGAGAGGATCCTGGTCGCGGGATCGTATTGTATGTTTCGGATTGCGGTCGACGGCATCTTGGCAACCTGACTGCTCAGCCAGATAAATCCGCAAGCCATGGTCTGGTTCCCTGCCGCGCTGCGCCCAGCTATCCGTCACGCAGGGAAGCGCGAGCCAGTATTGCCTCGTGGTCCGCTCCTCACCATCTAGGCGGGATGTCGCCGCTCAAATCGAAAGCTACCGCCCGCAACGTCGCACTCCAGCACGATCTCTTTGGCGATGCCTCGGATCTGCCGGAGGGGTTTGCCTATCAGGCGGGATTAATCACGCCGCAGGAAGAGACACAGCTCGCCCGGCATCTGGAAGAACTGCCTTTCCAGGCGTTCGACTTTCATGGCCACCTCGCAAACCGGCGCGTCGTCGGGTTCGGCTTGCGCTACGATTATGACCGGCGCGAAGTCGTCGAGGCGCCGCCGATCCCCGACTTCCTGTTGCCTTTGCGCGAGAAGATCGCGGCCTTTGCGCGCCGGCCTGCCGAGGCCTTCGCGCAGGTGCTGATCAATGAATACCGGCCTGGTGCCGGCATCGGCTGGCATCGCGACAAGCCGCATTTCGAAGATGTCGCTGGCGTCTCGCTGCTTGCGCCTTGCGGCTTCCGGCTTCGGCGAAAGAACGGTGACGGATGGGACCGCCGGACCATCCTGGTCGAGCCAAGGTCGGCCTATCTCATGACGGGGTCTTCGCGCACCGAATGGGAGCACAGCATCCCGCCGTTCGCCGAGCACCGCTATTCGATCACCTTGCGGACATTGCGTTCCCAAAACAGCTGAGCCCGACCGGCCAAGCGGAAATCGTCCAGGGCGAACGATCCCCGGCCAGGACCGATCGTCGTGATTCTACTTCACGCCGATCCCGGCGGTCAGGCCGCCATCGATCTTGTAGTCCGCGCCGGTACAGAAGCCTGCCTTCGACGAGCACAGGAAAGCGATGAGTTCCGCCACTTCCTCCGGCTCGCCGATCCGGCCTAGCGGATGGGCGGCGCCGAAGCGCCTGTAGGCCTCTTCGACATCGGCATCGCTGCCATTGTCGCCGCGTGCGGCTCGCTCGAGAATTGGGGTGCGGATCGAGCCCGGGCTGACCGAATTGACCCGGATGCCGGCGGCGGCGTAGTCCAGCGCCAGCGAGCGCGTGTATGGATCGCGCCCTTCGTCGTGGCATAGGCGGCTACGTTCCGCTGGCAGGCGAAGCCCTGTACCGAGGCGACATTGACGATGGCGCCGCCGCCGCGCTTGACCATCTGCGGGATGCCGAAATGCGCTGTCAGATAGATCGATCCGACATTGACGGTCATCGCCCGGTTCCAGGTTTCCCAGTCGGTCGTCGTCGCGGTTCCGTAGGGATGGACAGCCGCTGAGTTGACGATGACATCGAGGCCGCCAAATCGCTCGACCCCGTCCGCGATCGCGTCGCGGACCTGATCGGAAACCGAGACATCGACGTCCAGGATCCGCGCGGCGTGCCCGAAGCTTTCCAGTTCCGCCTTCATCGCCGCGTTCGCGGCCCGGTCGATGCCGCAGGCGATGATCGCGGCACCTCCAGCCGCAAGGCGTCTGGCGGTTGCCAGGCCAATACCGGTCGTCCCCGTCACCAATGCCACCTTACCGTCGAAATCCTTCATCGTGGGAGCTCCTTCATGCGCTATGGGAAACCGGTTCTTGGTTTGACACTCATCGTGATCAAACAATAGGTTGCCGGTCTCTTGCAAAAAGGAAAGTGGCAATGGAACAGTGTTGGCGCTGGTATGGGCCGGATGATCCGGTGACGCTTGAGCACATCAAGCAGGCTGGCGCCACCGGCGTGGTTTCAGCACTTCACCACATCTACGATGGCAGGGCCTGGCCTGAAGCCGATGTGCTCGAGCGCAAGCGCATCATCGAGGCCGCCGGCCTGACATGGTCGGTTGTCGAGAGCATCCCGGTCCACAATTCCTTCAAGATCGGCGCACCCGAACGCGAGCGCTATGCCGGCTATTATCGTGACAGCATCCGCGCGCTCGCCAGGGCCGGCATCAAGACGATCTGCTACAATTTCATGCCGGTGGTGGACTGGACCCGCACCGACCTCATGTACCGTTTGCCGACGACGGGCTACGCGCTGCGCTTCGACGCCATCGACTTTGCCGCCTACGATCTTTTCGTGCTGCAGCGCAAGAATAGCGCCGCCAGCTATACGCCGGCGCGCATTGCCGAGGGCGAGAAGCGGCTGAAGGTGCTGACGCCAGAGCGGATCGACCAGATCGAGCGCAACCTCATCGCCGGCCTGCCGGCGACCGAGCGCAGCTATAACAGGGACAGTTTTCGCGAGGCCTTGGCTGAATATGATGCGATCGGACCGACGGAGTTGCGCGACAACCTTGCCTGGTTCCTGCGCGAGATCATTCCGGCGGCCGAAGACGAGGGGGTGCGCATGTGCATCCATCCCGACGATCCGCCATTCTCGCTCTATGGCCTGCCGCGTGTCGTTTCGACTGCTGAGGATGCGCGTTTCATTCTCAATGCCGTCGACAGCCCGGCCAATGGGCTGACCTTCTGCACCGGCTCCTACGGCACGCGTGCCGACAACGACATTGTCGCCATGATCAAGGAATTCGCCGAGCGCATCCATTTCGTGCATCTGCGCAACATCACCATCGAGGAGGACGGCTCGTTCTACGAGGCTGAGCATCTCGAGGGTGGCACCGACATGGCGCACGTCATTCTTGCGTTGATGCAGGAAGAGACGCGTCGTCGCGGGAAAGGCCGTGCCGATTGGCAAATCCCGATGCGGCCGGATCACGGCCATCTGCTCGCCGACGATATCGGCAAGAAGAAGATCAATCCCGGCTACTCGTTGATCGGGCGGCTCAAGGGTCTCGCCGAACTGCGCGGCATCATGCGCGCCGTGGAGCGGTTCGGGCTGGCGTGAGCCATAGCGAAGCGGGCTGTTGTCTGCTTCTCTGGCCAGCCTGTTCCATCCCGATCTTCCCAGATTTCCCTTCCGGATCGTGCTCAGCCTGGCTCGGTGGCCAACAATTTCATTGTGCTGGCACGCAAATTTCCGAGTTCGGCGGTGTAGTGCTGACCAGCGCTCTCTGCACGCGTGCCGGCGTCCCAGGGGAGCGACTCTCGCGCCGCCAGGACCAGCCATCGGTGCAGGGCCGTGGCGTACCAGAAGGACAATGCTCTTTGACGACCTTCCCCTTCACCGAAGCCACTCCAATCCAGTTTCAGGCGCCGCTGCCGAAGACGTCGGATGTGGTGATTGTCGGCGGCGGCGTCATCGGCGTGACCGCGGCGCTGTTTCTGGCGCGGCGCAACATACCGGTGACTTTGCTGGAGAAGGGGCGCATCGCCGCCGAGCAGTCCTCGCGCAACTGGGGCTGGATACGCCAGCAGGGCCGCGACGCAGACGAACTGCCCATCGTCATCGAAGCGCAGCGTCTCTGGCGGCAACTGGCCGAGGAAAGCGGCGAAGACATAGGCTTGACACAGACGGGCGTCACCTATCTTGCGCGTACCGACAAGGAAATGGCCGGTTTCGCCAAATTCCTGAAGATAGCCGAAGCTCATGGCGTCGACACGCGTCTTCTCGACCAGGGTGAGACCGCGAGGCTGATCCCGACCATGTCACGCTCCTTCAAGGGCGCCATGACCACGCCGTCGGACATGCGTGCCGAGCCCTGGGTCGCTGTGCCGGCGCTTGCCCGCCTGGCCGCTCGCCAGGGTGTCACCATCATCGAGAACTGTGCCGCACGCATGCTCGATATCTCCGCCGGGCGCGTCAGCGGCGTCTGGACCGAACGAGGCCGCATCGCCACGTCGAGCGTGCTTGTCGCCAGCGGCGCGTGGACATCGCTATTCCTGCGCGCGCACGGAGTTTCGATCCCGCAGCTCAGTGTCCGAACGACCGTCGTGGCGACCGCGCCGATGCCGGAAATCTACGCGGGCGCCGCCGCGGACGAACACATCGCATTCCGGCGCAGAAAGGATGGCGGATACACGCTGGCGGCAGGAGGCAGCCATCTGCTCTATGTTGGGCCGGACGCTTTTCGCCACGCACCGAAATATCTGCCCGCCCTGAAGGAAAATCCGTTCGGCACGCGCTACCGGCCGGCGGCACCCCGTGCATATCCGGACGCCTGGTCGACCCCACGCAAATGGGATGCGGACAAGGAAAGCCCGTTCGAAAGGATGCGCGTTCTCAATCCTGCTCCCGAGGCCAAGGCCCTTCGCGCCATCGATGCCGGCTTCAGGGGCCTTTTCCCGCAATTCAGCGCGGTGCCGCTCAAGGCGAGCTGGGCCGGCATGATCGATGCGATGCCGGATGTCGTGCCTGTTGTCGACCGTGTGGCCGCGGTTCCGGGTCTCGTAATCGCGACAGGGATGAGCGGCCACGGCTTTGGCATAGGCCCTGGCATGGGCCGCATCCTATCCGAGTTGATCCAGGGCAACGAGACAGGACACAGCCTTCACAGGTTCCGTCTATCCCGGTTCAGCGACGGCAGCCCCATCCAGTTGGGGCCGTCGCTCTAGACCTGGCTTGTTGACTGGCCTCTGCCAGGATGTCGACATGCTGGCCGACCCTGACGAACCGCGAGACCAGCGCGGCATGATCGCGATCAGCTTTCCCTCGCGAGTGGAAAGAAATATCCCGTTGCGGCTGCAACGAAGGGCTGATTTTTCCTTCCCGGCAATCTGAAGTCGATGAGACTTGCGGGCAATGACGGCCGTCACTACGAGGATCTGCTGGAGCCGGAAATCCGGGGCGGCTGACTTTCTACCGGAAAGGACAGGATTTTCGCAGTATCGTCAGATCTTTAGAAAATCATTCGTCGTATCCGGCCCGAAATCGGTCCAAAAGAAAAAAATCCGTTCGGTGTTTTCCTCCCATTTCGCCGGACGGTGTTCCCCTCTGAAGGTTATGACCTTCTTTTTTGGCCGGGCCGCTTTCGCGCCCGGCCATTTTTCTGGGCGCCGTGCACGTTGCCGGCGCCGCGCTGATCGGGCAAGCTTCAATAAAGGCCATGCGCCAGCCATTGGCCGCAATCAGTGGAAAGAAGGAGAGGTCTCATGACATCCAAAGTCGCCGTCATCGCCGGTGCAGGCTCCGGCTTGAGCGCCTCGCTCGCGCGTCTTTTCGCGAAGGAGGGGTTCCATGTGGTCCTGGCTGCCCGCAACGTTGAAAAGCTGGAAGCCTTGCAGGCGCAGACAGGCGCGCAGGCTGTGGCAACGGATGTCTCCGACCCTGCGTCGGTGGCGCGTCTGTTCGATGTCGCCGACAAGGCCGGTCCGCTCTCGCTGGTGGTCTTCAACGCCAGCGGACGCGCCCGTGGACCGATCGCCGAGCTCGATCCCGAGACCGTCCGGCAGGCTTTGCTGGTCGGGGCTTATGGCGGTTTCCTGGTCGGCCAGCAGGCGACCCACCGGCTCCTCGCCCAGGGGGCGGGCTCGATCTTCTTCACCGGAGCGACGGCAAGCGTGAAGGGGTTCGCGGGCTCCGCCGGTTTTGCAATGCCCAAATTCGGCTTGCGCGGGCTGGCGCAGTCCATGGCGCGTGAACTGGCGCCGAAGAACATCCACGTCGCGCATTTCATCATCGATGGCGCCATTGGCTCAGCCGCGTCCGGGCAGGATTCCGAGCCGCAGGATCGCCGGCTGTCACCCGATGCGATCGCGCAGGCCTATCTCTCCATCCATCGCCAGCACCGCAGCGCCTGGACCTGGGAAATGGAACTCAGGCCCTGGGTTGAGACCTTCTGACAGGACTGGCGCAATGTGCGACTTCCGAGCGTCCTGCGGGCTCGGTTCAGAGGAGTCGACATTGCATGAGGATATCACTATATAGCGGCGGCCTCGCGGGCTCGCGTCTTGAAGCGCAACGTCCAAAGGCGGCTGTAGCGACAGCCATTGAGATGCGAAACGGACTGAAAGCCGTAAAAGATAGAAGCAATTGCTCGGAGCGGGACCGATCCCGCCAACGGTACAGTCCTTCAGAACCAGAAAATGTTCTTCATCTCTCGATTTCCTTCGGCTCTGTGGACCTTGGACGGCATCGACTTGCCGGCTGGCCGCGACTCGGCTGGAATGGGAGCATGCATCCTTTGTTGGATGCCGACGTTTATGATTACCAACCGGCTTTGCCGCAAGGGAACAGCAATATGAGTGAACACGCGATCGAATTCTTGCGGGGATGGATCGGCGAAAAGGTCCATTGCCAAGCCCATGCCAGGATCGAGAAGCAGGCCGAGACACTGGCCAAGGAATGCGCCGCCAAGGCGGCCGAGGTCGGCATCCCGTTGGAGGACATCCAGGAGGAAGTCGGCGATATTCAGGAGTTGATCGCCTCCAGGCTCGAGGAAGCCGCCGAGGCCGATGAACACCAGCAGCCTTCCAGCAAGGCCGCGGAATAAATTGAGGGTCGAAGCTGCCTGAATGCGCGGGCCATCTGGCCCGCGTTTCGTATCAGCCGAACTTTTCCTTCAGCCACGCCTTCGGCAGTGCCGGCACGAAATTGCCGTCGCGCCCGGTCATGTCGTCATTGGCGACAAGGGCGTTGAGGATCGATTCTTCCACGGTCTGGATCACCGCGTCGAAAAACGGATCGATGTCCGTATCGGGGATGAAATCGGCATTGGCGATGCGGCCCGATGGCGCCAGCGCCGCGTCGGGATTGGCTGTCGAGAAGGCGAGAAAGATATCGCCCGAGCTGTGATAGCCGAAGCCGCCGGTCATGGCGACGCCGAGCGGCACACGGCGAGCCAGCCGCTTCATCTGGTGCGGCAGGAACGGCGCGTCGGTGGCGATGACGGCAATGATGGAGCCCTTTTCGGCGCGCGGCGTTCCCTCGCGGACAGCTGGCTCGATAAGGTCCGGTCCGGCACGCAGGCCACGAAGGGTAAAATTGCGCCGCTTGCCGAAATTCGACTGCACGAAGGCGCCCACCGTGTAGCTGCGCCCTTGCCATGCGACGATGCGTGACGCCGTGCCGGAACCGGCCTTGAAGCCGAAAGTGATCATGCCGGTGCCGCCGCCGACGCTGCCTTCCTCGACCGGGCCGCCCGCCGCGCCATCGAGCGCCTCGGCGACATGCGCAAACGTCAAATGGTGGCCGTTTATGTCGTTGAGGAACCCGTCATAGGTCTCCGCCGCCACCGGCAGGTCCCAGGCACTGTCGATTGCGGCCGGCAGCGCCTGGTTCATCCAACGCAGCGTGCCGTCACGCGAAACCCCGCAGGAATGCGTGTTGGTGATGGTGATCGGGAAGTTGAAAGCGCCGGTTTCCTCGACGATATGCGAGCCGGTCAACTCACCATTGCCATTCTGGCTGAAGATGCCGGCGAAAACTGGCGCGGGCAATTCGGCACGCGGCCTCGGCAGAATGGCGGTGACGCCGGTGCGCACCGGCCCCTTGCCGACGACGAGCGCGCCATCGCCCGATATCAGCGTCGAATAGCCGACCGCGACACCGGGCACGTCGGTGATCGCATTGAACGGCCCGGGCGTTCCGTCAAAGCCGATGCCGATGCTTCGCGCGCGCGGCTTGCCTGACGGCGTTGCCAAATGATGATGCGGATTGTCGGTCATGATCTCAGAACAGCGATCCCTGTTTGCCGGGTTCCTTGGTCTTGGCCGCCGGCCTGGCAGCCGGCCTTGGCCGCGCGGTCCCGCTGGTTGCCACCGCATCCGCCGTGCCGTCCGCGAACTCCAACGACAGCGCCATCCCCGACGCCACGTCGGCCGCCTGCTTGATGACGGCGCCGTCGGCGTCCTTCACCAGCGCGAAGCCACGCGCCAGGACGGCCTTGTGGGAAAGCGTCGCCATCAGCCGGTCGGCCTGGCCAATGCGGCCGCGCAGCCGCTCCAGCCTGAGCAGTACCGCCTGGCTGCCACGTCTGGTCAGTGCCGTCAGCAAATCCCTCTGCACACGTTGCCGCCGTGCTGTCGGCTCGATGGTGATGCGACCCTGCAATAATGCCAACTGCTGCCTGTGACGCTGCAACGACGCCTTGGCGCATTTTGGCAACTGATCGGCGGCGCGGTTCAGTTCAGCGCGCCGTGCCCTCGTCAGCGCGCGCAGCGCCCCTTGCGCCCGCAAAAGGTTCCGATCGTTGGTGCGCCGCGCCTCGGCAATCCTCTGTGACAGCATCGCCGGCGTCAATTTTACGGCGAAGAATCGTGCCCGCTTGCGTTCGGTGGACACCATCAGGCCCCGGCCGAGCCGGCTCGTCGCATCATCGAGGCGCCGGCGCGGCAGCGCCAGCAATTGATCGGGCGAGGGCAGTGCGCGCGCCGCCGCGCGGGCTGCCTGCCGCTTGCGCTCGAAATTGCGCAGCACCGCGGCCTTCAGCCGCGCGCCGAGACTGGCAAGCGTCGCTTCGAGATCGGCCTTGACCGGCACGGCGATTTCGGCGGCACCCGTCGGTGTCGGCGCCCGCACATCCGCGACAAGGTCGATCAGCGTCCAGTCGGTCTCGTGGCCGACGGCGGAGATCACCGGAATGCCGGAGGCGGAAACTGCCCGCGCCAGTGTCTCGTCGTTGAAGCCCCACAGATCTTCCAGGCTGCCGCCGCCGCGCGCGACGATCAAAAGGTCGGGGCGCTGGATGGGGCCATCCCATGCCAGCGCGTTGAAGCCGGTGACGGCATTGGTCACTTCCGCGCTCGCGGTTTCGCCCTGCACGCGCACCGGCCAGACGAGCACATGCAGCGGAAAGCGGTCCTTGATGCGGTGGATGATATCGCGGATGACGGACCCGGTCGGCGAGGTGACGACACCGATGACGCACGGCATGAACGGCAGCCGGCGTTTGCGGCCCGGGTCGAAAAGCCCTTCCGCCTGCAGCCGGCGCTTGCGCTCCTCCAGCAGCGCCATCAGTGCGCCGGCGCCGGCCGGCTCGAGATTGTCGATAACGATCTGGTAGTTGGACTTGCCGGGATAGGTGGTCAGCTTGCCGGTGGCGATCACCTCCATCCCTTCCTCGGGACGGAATTTCAGCCGGCTCATCGTGCCCTTCCACACCACGGCGTCAAGCCGGGCGCGGTCGTCCTTCAGTGCGAAATAGGCATGGCCGGAGGAATGTGGGCCGCGATAGCCCGAAATTTCGCCGCGCACCCGCACATTGCCGAAGACGTCCTCGACCGTGCGCTTCAGCGCGCCGGAAATCTCGCTCACCGTGTATTCGGTGGCGTTGGTGCGTGATTCGGATGCTGCTTCGCTCATCGGCCGATTGGGGGCTGGTTGGCGCCCCACGTCAAGACGCCCATGTCAGGCCAGCCATTCATGACCTGGTGCCTGATCCTTTCTACCAGCCTGGCAGGATCTGGTTCGGCCTGGTCCGCTTCATCTTGGTGAAGGCGAGGGCGGCGAAGTCGAAGGTTCCCGCCTCTTCGCCGAGGGGCACCGAAATATTGTCCAGGCTTTCCGAAATATGGCGGGCAAGCGCGTCGACGATCTCCGGCCGCGACGTCTGGCCGCGCATGATGCCGATGCGGCAATCGGGCAGTGCGCCGAAGCCATCGGCTTCGCCCAGCACGCGCATGCCGGGCCTGAGCGCGCATTCCGGCAGCACGGATATCGCGAGGCCAGACAGCACCGCGGCGGTGATGACGGTTGCCGAGAAGCTGGTGAACAGGATGCGATACTCGCGGTTCTGCTGGTCCAGCACATCGACGGCGGCGCGCCGCCAGATGCAATTCGGCCGGCCAAAGGCCATCGGCAGGATTTCCTGCTCGTGCGTCGCATGGTTGGCCGAAGAAACCCACAGCAGCGGTTCGCGCCGCACGACTTCCGATTGGCCGCGGACATCATTGTGCGTCACCAGCGCCAGGTCGAGATTGCCGCGCTTGATATGCTCGACCAGCCCCGGCGTCGGCTCGCAGATCACGGTCAGTTCGACCCGCGGATTGGAGCGCGTGAAGCGCGCCATGATCTCCGGCAGGAAACGGTCGGCATAGTCGTCCGGCGTGCCGATGCGGATCGTGCCTTCGAGCCGCTGGTCGTCGAAGGCGGCGAGTGTTTCGCGGTTGAGATAGAGCAGCCGTCTTGCGTAGGAGAGCAGCTTGTCGCCTTCCTCCGTCAGCCTGTTGCTGCGCCCGTCCTTCTCGAACAGCGGCTTGCCGATCCGCTCCTCCAGCCGGCGCATCTGCATCGACACGGCCGACTGGGTGCGATGCACATCTTCCGCCGCGCGAGTGAAACTGCCGGTATCGGCGATCGAGATGAAGGTCTGCAACTGATCGAGATCGAGTGGCGCTTTCATCGAGATGATCCATCATTGATGTTGATGCCTAGGATTAGAAACATTCGTTAGATTAATCAATCGGTCGATGGCAAATTGGCATTGTCCACATGAAAGCATGTGAATCGAGACCGGAGCGGCACCTGTGACAGGCGCCGCTTGCCCGGCTTCGTCCGCTCGACTCCGAAGGAGGCTGACATGACCACGATCGATTTCGCCACCGAGACCTCGCGCATCGTCACGCGTCCGGCCGTTGCGACGCGCGTGGCGAATACCGTCTCCAACGCCTACCGCGCCTGGAAAAATCGCCGCGCCTTCTATCGCCTTGGCGAGATGTCGGATGCCGAGCTCGCCGATATCGGCCTGACGCGCGCCGACCTGCATGTCGCCATCGACGTGCCGTTTGGCCGCGACCCGACGGTGATCTTGCGTGAAATTGCCAGCGATCGCGTCGAAACGATCGAGGACATCGCCCGCAAGGTGGCCTGATTGGTTCAGTTTCGGTCTCGTTGAACCTTTTGAGAGGTCAGCACGACCAAGGTTCTGCAGGCTCCCCACTCCCTGCCGGTTCCCCGCCGGCCTGCCTGCACATTGCCCGGTCCTCCCAAGGATCGGGCTCTTCTTTTTCGGCTTGCTCGAAAATGGTGGGTTGTAGCGTGGCGCCCTACCGGCGGTCCATGTCCCGCTTGAACTGGTCAAAGATCGTTTCCACGCCTTTCTGGTACTCGTCGCGCTGCTGCGCGCCGGTCTCGAACATCTTGCCGAAGATATCGTCGAATGGATTCCTCGGCCTGCCGCTCGGGTTGGTCTGCGGCTGTGGTGCCTGACGCTGCTGCGGTGCCTCGGGCGTCGGCTGTTCGCCGCCAAATCCACCCCCGCCGCGCAGCATCTCCTCGAACATCTTTCCCAGCGGGTTGTCGCCGTAGGGGCTCTGTGTCTGCTGCGGCTGCGGCCGGTTCTGTGGTTGCTGGGCAGCGCCACCGAACATGTCCTGCAGCACCTTGCCGAGCGGATTGTCGCCATAGGGATTGGGAGCCGGCTGCTGCCGGCCTTGCGTTTGCGGCGTGCCGCCAAACATATCCTGCAAGACCTTGCCAAGCGGGTTGTCCATCGGGGCCTGGGGCGGCGGCGCCTGCATGCCGCCGCTCTGCCGCATCATCTGCTCGATGATCTGGCCGAGCGGATTGTTGCCGCCGCCGAAGCCGCCTGCGGGCTGCATCGGACCTCCCGTCAACTGGTCCGTCGTCTGCTTGAACAGGCCGCCCATCACCATCGAGGCGATCGCGGGAAGCATCTGCTGCAGGATCTGCTGGCTGACGCCGCTCGCTTGCGCTGCCTGGCTGGCGACGGCGCGCGAAAGCTCTTTCGAGCCGAACAGGTGTCCCAGAATGCCATTGCCTTCGTCGACGCCTTGCGGCGAGAAGGCGCGCGTCGCATCCTCGAAATACTTGGCGTGCTGGCCGCTGGCCATCGCGGTCATGAAGGCGCCGAGCCCGTAGGGATCGGCGGTGTTGCGCTGCAACCCTTGCGAAAAAGCCGGCAGCAGCGCGGCGACCGCCGCCTGCGTCTGCTGCATCGAAAGCCCGTATTGCTGAGCAAGCGCCTGCATGCCGTTGCCGTTCTGGGCCTGCGTCAGCATGTCGAACAAGGTGGGCATCGGCTTCTCCTCCGGGAAATCCCCAGCTGAGAGCCTAGTTCGTTTCATCACTCTATTGAAGCGGGTTTTGCCGCTCCTCGACGCGCCGGGTCAGTAGGCGTATTCCATGAACACCGGTTCGATCGAGCCGCCCCAGCGCGTGTGGTAGGCCGACAGCATCTCCTCGGCGCTGGTGGTGCCGCGCGCCACGACCTCGTCGAGCGTGTTGAGGAACGAGGTCTCGTCGTAGCCGTCGCGGTTCTTCTTGCCGCGGTTCTTCAGCCCCAGGCGCGAAATGGCCAGCACATCGCGCGCCATCTCGCGCAGCGTGGCGTTGCGGAAGGGCGCGGAAATACCCAACTCCGGCACGGCGTTGCGCATTGCCAGCACTTCCTTGTAGGTCCAGCTGGAGGTCAGCGCCTCCGCCGCGTCGAGCGCCGCCGGGTCATAGAGCAGCCCGACCCAGAAAGCCGGCAACGCGCAGATGCGCCGCCACGGCCCGCCATCGGCGCCGCGCATCTCCAGGAAACGCTTCAGCCGCACATCGGGGAACAGGGTCGACAGGTGGTTCGCCCAGTCGCCCATCGTCGGCAGACCGTTGGGCACTTCATTGCGCGCGGCGCCGGCCATGAACTGGCGGAAGGTGATGTGCGTCATATCGTGATAGCGGCCGTCGCGAATGACGAAATACATCGGCACGTCGAGCGCCCATTCGACATAATCGGCGAAACCGAAATCGGGCGAGAAGCAGAATTCGAGCAGTCCGGAGCGCTGGTTGTCGGTGTCGCGCCAGATGTCGCCACGCCAGCTCTGCAGGCCGTTTGGGCGGCTCTCGGTGAAAGGTGAGTTGGCGAACAGCGCCGTCGACAGCGGCTGCAGTTTCAGCGACACCTGCATCTTGCGGCGCATGTCGGCTTCGCTCTCGAAGTCGAGGTTCACCTGGATCGTGCAGGTTCGGTACATCATGTCGAGGCCCTTGGTGCCGACCTTGGGCATGTAGCGCGTCATGATCTCATAGCGCGACTTCGGCATTTTCGGCGTCTCGGCCAGCGACCATTTCGGGCTGCCGCCAAGGCCGAGGAAGCGGATACCCATCGGCTCGGCGATCTCGCGCACCTGCGCCAGATGGGCATTGCCCTCGCGACAGGTCTGGTGGATTGTCTCCAGCGGTGCGCCGGAAAGCTCGAACTGGCCGCCGGGCTCGAGCGATATCGCCCCTTGTCCCGTCGGCTCGACCAGGCCGATGATGCGGCCATCATCGATGATCGGGTCCCAGCCGAGCTTGTTTTGCATGCCTTCGAGGATGGCGCGGATACCGCGTTCGCCGCCATAGGGCACCGGTGCGTTGCCATCGACATAGAACGGAAATTTCTCGTGCTCGGTGCCGATGCGCCACTTGTCACGTGGTTTGTTGCCCTCGGCCAGGTGCTCGACGAGTTCGTCGACGCCTTCGATGGGCCGGAAATCGGTTGTGTCGCGCGCCATGATCAAGCCCTCAAGAGCAGCCGGAGGGCCGCCGGGGGTAAATGGACGAAATGTCAGCAGCCGATCAAGCGAAAAATCCTGAGCCAGAGGTCAAGAGGAATTGAAGAGCGCGCCTTCTTGCTCGGAGGGAGAAAGAAGAGCCTCACCAATCTCCGATCGTTGCCTGCATGACGGCAAGTGCGGCCACGGCCGCCGTGTCGGCGCGCAGGATGCGCGGCCCGAGCGGAATGGCGGTCACGAAGGGCAGAGCGCGCAGCATCTTGCGCTCGTCATCGGAAAAGCCGCCTTCCGGCCCGACCAGCAGCGCCAGCTTCTTCTCCTTCAATTGCTGCAAGGCCGGCAGCGGATTGTTGGTCGAGGCGTCCTCGTCGCAGAAGATCAGCCGCCGCTCCTTGTCCCACCCGGTCAGCAGGCGTTCGAGCTTTTCCGCCTCGCGAAGCTCCGGCACCGCCAGGATGCCGCACTGCTCGGCGGCCTCGACGACATTGGCGCGCAGGCGATCGATGGACGGCTTGGCCACTTGCGTGTGCTGGGTGATGACCGGCTGCAAAATACCTGCGCCCATCTCGACCGCCTTCTGCACGAGATAGTCGAGGCGGCCCTGCTTCAACGGCGCGAAACAGTAGATGAGGTCGGGCAGCGGCGGTTGCGGCCGCTGTTTCTGCACGACCTTGAGCTTGATAGCCTTCTTGGATTTGGCGGCAATGGCCGCTGACCATTCGCCGTCACGGCCGTTGAACAGCAGGACTTCCGCGCCTTCGCCGAGCCGCAGCACGTGCATCAAATAGTGACTTTGCTGCTGGCTGGGGTCGAGCTCGATATCTGACCCGAGATCATCAGGCACAAACAGGCGTTGCATCTTGTAATTGGCGCGCATGGCCGAGGAATGGGCGAGCCGGCCGCTGGCGTCAAGCCTCGGCGCACGGATGCCACACCGGGCGAAAGCCATGATGCAGGACGGCAAGCGTCGTCGCCGGTGTCAGCAATGAAAGTGCCTTGCCTTCGAGCGAACTGAAATCAGTGGGTGGACCATATCCACCAAAGGACCAACGCAAGCCGTTGCCCCCGCGCAGGGCATAAGCGTTGCTTCCCTCCGCCACCATTGCGCCGTCCGGCAGGCGGGCAAGGTCTTCGATAGTAACCATCGGCGGCCTGCCACCCGAAGCCAGCCGCTCCTTGTGCAATCGCTTGTCGACCTGCGGGGCGCGCGGTTCGGCAATACCGAAGGCCTTGCCGAAGTGGCCGACAAAATCCCTGGCCCGTTCGCGCTGGCAGAAGAAGCAGGGCC
Source organism: Mesorhizobium sp. B2-4-14 (assembly GCF_006442155.1). Classification (NCBI taxonomy): domain Bacteria; kingdom Pseudomonadati; phylum Pseudomonadota; class Alphaproteobacteria; order Hyphomicrobiales; family Phyllobacteriaceae; genus Mesorhizobium; species Mesorhizobium sp. B2-4-14. Next base: position 151,605 of record NZ_VFVA01000010.1, read on the forward strand.
GGTGCCCCGCAGCCAACGCCGTGACCTCGTCCAGGAAAAACAGCTCGGTCCAGCCGGTCTTGCCACCCGGCCGGTTGCGGCCCATCGGCTCGCGCCGTACGTTGCGGAACTGGCACACGCAGATGATCCAGGCCTGCAGGGCCCAGCGTTTCTTCAACAGGGTCTTCGTTTCGGGATCATGGATGATGCCGCGATTGCCGGTGAACAGGCCGCGCTCTGGCACGGCGCGGATGGCGCCGAACGGATCGACCCGGTTCTGCAGTGGCATAGTTCTCTCCCAGGATACGCATCTTGGCTGCAACGCTGGCGGCATGGTATCGCTCCCCGCATCATTTTCATGTCAGCAGGGTTTGCGGATGCGGGTGCTGGTGGTCCAGAACTACGACAATACCGGCCTCGGTCAGGTTGGTGCCGCCCTTGCGGAAGCGGGTGCCGATCTCGATGTGCGCCTGCCCTACAAGGGCGATCCGTTGCCTGACGATGCAGCCGGGCACGATGCCATGGTGGTGCTCGGCGGCGGCCAGAATGCATTGGCCGACGATGAATATCCCTATTTCCCCGCGCTGCTCGAACTGACCCGCGATTTCGCCGGCAAGGACCGCGCGGTGCTCGGCATCTGCCTCGGCAGCCAACTTGTCGCCCGTGCCTTCGGCGGCGAGAACCGCATCGGCGGCGCCAACGAATTCGGCTGGCACGGCGTTTCGCTGACGCCGGACGCCAAGGCCGATCCGGTATTGGCCGCGCTGCCGGAAAAGTTCCCGATCTTCCAGTGGCACGATGACACGTTCGAACTGCCGGAAAACGCCGTGCGGCTCGCCGGCAATGACGTCGCCGAAAATCAGGCGTTTCGGGTCGGCCGCGCGGTCTACGGCTTCCAGTTCCATTTCGAGGCCGACCGGCCGATGGTCAAGGACTGGAGTTCCTTCTTCGCGCCTGTTATCGCCGCGCGCCATCCCGACTGGGCCGGCAAGCTGGACGGCGAAATGGCCCGTAACGGCCCCGACGCGGATGCCGCCGGCCTTGCCATTGCTCGCGCCTGGGTCGCGACCATCTGAGCATCCGCCCTCCGCAGCCCGCCGCGTGACATAATTGGCACGCGGCCCTGAATCAGTCTGGGGAAAACACTTTTCATCCTTGGCTTGTGTCCGCCCGCTATCCTAGAAGGCGCGCGCTCTGCATCGGCTGTGCAACCGCGATGAACCTTTTGTGTGACCCGTGCGACACACCTCCGATACAGAACATGCCTAGAAGCCCGAAATCGCCGAAAATTTGAAGCGAATTCTCCGTTTCAACGCATTGGTAACTGTCCCGTGCACAGATGCAGAAAGCTCAACAAGAGATGACTTCCGTGAAAGCAGCGCTTCTGTCCTTTGCCATGCTGTCCGCCATCGTGCTTTGCGGTCTGGGTATCTATGCCGCGGATGCAGCCAACAACCACAACGCCGTCGACGGCTACGGCGTCACCGCCTCCCTTCGCTAGAGCCGGAGCCTCTCTCGCGTCCTCTAGCGCGCGCCGCTCAAGCTTCCTTTATCGCCATTTCCAGGATGCGTTTGTCCGCTCCGTCCACGACGAGCGCGGTAAGCTTGCCTGACTGCCAGGCAAGCGTGTCGACATTGACGCGGTTGACCATCACTTCGGCTTCCGGCACCGGCGTGTGGCCGTGCACCACGATCTTGGGATAAAGGCCGGAATGGTGGTGGAAGAGGTCGCGGATCCAGATCAGATCCGCAGGGCTTTGCTGGTCGAGCGGAACGCCCGGCCTTATGCCGGCATGGCAGAAGAAGAAGTCACCGAAGGTCACTGAAAACGGCAGCGAGCGCAGGAAGTCGATATGGCTCTGCGGCACGGCGTCGACCAGTGCCGCGTGGCCCTGCCGTAGTGCCGCCTCGGCCCTGCCGAACCAGCCATTGCCAGCGGAAAGCGTCACGCCATAGGACTGCGCCGTCTGGATGCCGCCATTGCCCATGAACAGGCCGTCCGGCTCGGGAACGTCGAGAAATTCGAGGAAGCCGATGTCGTGGTTGCCGGCGAGCATCAAATTGCGCGGATCGCGCTTTTGCGCCTCGATTAGGAAATCGATGACGCTTTTGGACTCCGGCCCCCGGTCGGTATAGTCGCCGAGATGTATGATGCGCCAGTCGGACGACGGCGCGTATTCCAGCTCGTTCTCGATCCGGCGATGCATGGCGCTGAGCAGGTCATATCGCCCGTGCACATCGCCGATGGCGTAGAGCCGCATGCCGTCCGGTCCACGCGCGTCGAGAAAATGAATGCCGCTCTGCGTCAAGGCTGGCGTCGTCTCCATGATCGGGCCGTCACGTGGAAGCTACGGCCAACGAATGAACGGTCCTAGCGCCGAAGCTGGTCCTTGCCCACGTCCGTCACCAGCCGCTTTCCGCACAGCGCCAGCGTTATGTCCATCTCCTTGCGGATGATTTCCAACGCTTTGGTAACTCCTTCCTTGCCGAGCGCGCCCAGGCCGTAAAGAAATGGCCGGCCGATATAGGTGCCCTTGGCGCCGAGGCAAAGCGCTTTCAACACGTCCTGGCCGGAGCGGATGCCGCCATCCATATGGACCTCGATCTGATCGCCGACCGCATCGGCGATTTCCTCAAGCACCATGATCGACGATGACGCACCGTCGAGCTGACGCCCGCCATGGTTGGAAACGACGATGGCGTCAGCGCCGGTTTTGGCCGCCATCAGCGCATCTTCCTTGTCGAGGATGCCTTTCAGGATCAGCTTGCCGCCCCAGCGCTCCTTAATCCACGCCACGTCCTTCCACGACAACTGCGGATCGAACTGCTCTGTCGTCCAGGACGATAGCGAAGAGACGTCGCCGACGCCCTTGGCATGGCCAACGATGTTGCGGAAGGTGCGACGCTTGGTGCCGGCAATGCCCAGGCACCAGCGCGGTTTGAGGGCCAGGTCTATGATGTTGGTCAGCGTCATCTTGGGCGGCGCCGAAAGCCCGTTGCGGACATCCTTGTGGCGCTGGCCGAGGATCTGCAGGTCGAGCGTCAGCACCAGCGCCGAGCATTTCGCCGCCTTCGCCCGGTCGATCAGGTCGAGCACGAAATCCTTGTCGCGCAGAACATAGAGCTGGAACCAGAACGGCTTCTTCGTCACCGAGGCGACGTCCTCGATCGAACAGATGCTCATCGTCGACAGGGTGAAGGGCACGCCGAATTCCTCGGCCGCCTGCGCCGCCAGCATCTCGCCGTCGGCGTGCTGCATGCCGGTCAGGCCGGTCGGCGCCAGCGCCACCGGCATCGACACTTTCTGGCCGATCATGGTTGATTCCAGCGAGCGGTTGCTCATGTCGACCAGCACGCGCTGGCGGAACTTGATCTTCTGGAAGTCTTCCTCATTTGCGCGATAGGTGCTTTCGGTCCAGGCACCGGAGTCGGCATAGTCGAAGAACATCTTGGGCACGCGCCGGCGCGCGAGATCCTTGAGGTCTGCGATGGTGAGAATGTCGCTCATGATGGTCCCCGCTTGAATCGAATTGACTAGGAGCGTCTGCGCGCCGGTTCGGTGTCGCCGGCTTCCAAACGTTGCCGCAGTCTGAGCCGCGACACGCGTTGCCAGTCGCCGCTGCGCTCGGCTTCCGCCATCGACCGCTCGACATAGGTCATATGGTCCATCGCCGCTTGCCGGGCTCCGGCCGGATCGCCGGCTTTCACCGCGGCATGGATCGCCCGGTGTTGCGCAAGCAGCGCCTCGCGCGCGCCGGGCACGGTGAACACCAGCAGCCGGTTCTGGAACACGCCTTCCGACAGCAGCCGGTAGCAGGAGCGCAGCGTGTGCAGGAACAGGATGTTGTGCGCGCATTCGCAGATCGCGTGATGGAATTCGACGTCGATTTCGGCCTCGTCGTCGAAATCGCCGGTGCGATGCGCCTCATCCATGCGCGCCATGATGCGGTCGAGCAGCGCAAGATCCTCGGGGGTAGCGCGCCGCGCCGCATATTCGGCGGCTATGCCTTCGATCTCGCGGCGGTATTCCAGATAGTCGGTCACCGCCTTGCGATGCATCGAGATCAGGTCCGCCACCGGTTTGGTGAACAGCTGGCCGATGATGTCGGCGACATGCGTGCCGCCGCCTGGGCGCGTGGTCAGCAGGCCACGTCCTTCGAGCGCCTTCAGCGCATCGCGCAGGATCGGCCGCGACACGTCGAACTGGCGTGCCAACTCGCGTTCGCCCGGCAACCGGTCACCCGTGCGCAGCACGCCTTCGAGGATGAGGCTCTCGATCTGCTGCACCACCTCGTCGGCGGTGCGCGAATGCTCGATCCTGGAAAAAATATCGCTCAACAGATTGCCTGGAAGGTGAACCGGTGTCACGCACGATAAAGCCTGCGTCGCCAACTGGTCAAATTATTTATCCAATTGGTCAGGGTGGGCCGGCATTGCCGCGCGCTGTTCCATCACCTTCGGCTAAACTTTGCTGTTTGCGTCATCAGGCGATTGGCCCTAGAGGGACGCGACTGCAAGAGGGTCAAGGAAACCCCGGGGGACCAGCCGTGTCAGACGACCCGTCCAATCTCGAATTCCAGCCGCGTGCCAAGGGCAGCGTCATGGGCTTCCCCGCGCATGAGGGCCGGCCCGGCGCACTGGGGGAGGTGCATGCCCGGCCGCATCCGCTGATCGAAAAGCCGCGCGTCCTGGTGCAACTCGCCTTCATGACCGAAGGCGGTTCCGGCGTCGATCATGCCGTGCTTTCCGAACTGTCGCGGCGCCTTGGCATTGCCGCGCCCGACCGCCAGGCGCGTCACCACGCCATGAAGTGGGGCAAGGGCTCGCTGCGCTGGGAGCGGCATACGGAATTCTCGACCTATCTGTGGGAAGGGCCGCTTTCCGAAAACGGCAGGGGGCAGGAGGATTCGCCATTCGGCAACGGCTTTTCGCCGCCGGGCACCGTCATTTCGGGCATCCGGCTCGAGATCCGCAAATGGACACAGGTGAGCGAGCGGTTGATCGCCGATTTCGACCCTACCAGCCTGTGCTACTCGCTGGTCGAGCGCGGCAACGCGGCAATCGTCACCGATTTCCGCCAGGATGGTGACGGCATGACCCGCATACTGGTGCTCGATCGCGGCCTGACGCCGGCGCGCACCGGGGCGCTGTCGCAGCGGCTGATCGACATCGAAACCTACCGCACGCTCGCCATGCTCGGCCTGCCGCTGGCGCTGACCTTGTCGGGTCGCGCCCGTCGTATCGAGGACAGGCTGGCCCTGACCACGCTGGAGATGAAGGTCGCCGAGACCCGCGACAGCCAGACGCTGCTCGCCGACCTGACCGAACTTGCCGCGGAACTGGAGGCGGACGCGGCCTCGAGTCTTTACCGCTTCGGCGCCAGCCGCGCCTATGATGGCATCGTCGTCGAGCGGCTGGAGGCACTCGAAGAGGAAGCCGTGCCCGGCTACGACACCTGGGAAGGGTTCCTGCAGCGTCGCGTCGCGCCGGCGATGCGGACCTGCCGCTCGGTGGAAGAACGGCAAGCCAACCTGTCGCGAAAACTCACCCGCGCCACCACGCTGCTGCGCACCTGGGTCGATGTCGAGGTCGAGAAGCAAAACCGCGACCTGCTCGCTTCGATGAACAACCGCGCCCGCCTGCAACTGCGGCTCCAGCAGACCGTCGAAGGCCTCTCGGTCGCCGCCGTCTCCTATTATGTCGTCGGCCTGATCGGCTATGTCGCCAAGGGCGCCTCGATCTTCGGTCATGCCTTCGCGCCGGAGATCGTCACCGCCGCCTCGGTGCCGGTCGCCATCCTGCTGGTCTGGTGGGGCGTGCGCCGTGTGCGCCGGATGCATTCCGAGCCCGGCAAGCACGCCGGCGAATAGGCTCGCAATCTCCCCCCTCAAGGTCGCCGAAGGCGACAGAGGGGGTCGCCTCGCGTAGAGCGCCAGCGCTCGTTTCGCGCCAGAGATGAAGTCGGCGATCTAGGTGAGACGACCCCCTCCGGACGCTTCGCGGCCACCTCCCCCTCAAGGGAGGAGGGTAGCGGCAGATTGCCGCTGCGGAAGCTCGTCTCGGCCTCGACTTGCGGTCTCAACCAAAGCAGGATTTGCAACGGGCGTGCCGGACTGGTAAAAGATTTTGACCAGTCAACCAGAAAGAGGCTGCTGATGTCCGACCTGGCCATGCCGCAACCTGACGATGCCACGATGCGCCATCGCGACGAGATCGTCGCCGACATGCGCATCATCGTGCCGGGCGAGGGCGTGGTCGATGCTGCCAACGTCATGCGGGCCTTCGAGAGCGATGGCCTCACCGCCTATCGGCAATTGCCGCTGGTCGTGGTGCTGCCTGAAACGGTGGCGCAGGTGTCCCGCCTGCTGAAATACTGCAACGACCGCAACATCCGTGTCGTACCGCGCGGCTCCGGCACCTCGCTGTCGGGCGGCGCACTGCCGCTGGAAGATGCTGTGCTGCTGGTCATGAGCCGCTTCAACCGCATCCTCCAGGTCGACTATCCCAATCGCATCGTCGTTGCCCAACCGGGCGTTACCAATCTCGGCATCACCACCGCCGTCGAGCAGGAGGGCTTTTATTACGCCCCCGATCCATCCTCCCAGATCGCCTGCTCGATCGGCGGCAATGTCGCGGAAAACTCCGGCGGCGTCCACTGCCTGAAATACGGCCTCACCGCCAACAATGTGCTCGGCATCGAGATGGTGCTGATGAACGGCGAGGTGGTGCGGCTGGGCGGCAGTCACCTCGATGCGGAAGGCTATGATCTGCTTGGCGTCATGACCGGTTCCGAAGGCTTGCTCGGCGTCGTCACCGAGGTCACCGTGCGCATCCTGAAGAAGCCGGAGACGGCGCGCGCGCTGCTAATCGGCTTCCCGACCAGCGAGCAGGGCGGCCAGTGCGTCGCCGACATCATCGGCGCCGGCATCATTCCAGGCGGCATGGAAATGATGGACCGCCCGGCCATCCGTGCGGCCGAGGATTTCGTCCATGCCGGCTATCCGCTGGATGTCGAGGCTTTGCTGATCGTCGAGCTCGACGGGCCTGTCGTCGAGGTCGATCATCTCATCACCGCGGTCGAGGCGATCGCCATCCGCAACGGCTCGACCACTTGCCGCATCTCGCAGTCCGAGCAGGAACGCTTGAACTTCTGGGCCGGCCGCAAGGCAGCCTTCCCGGCGGTCGGCCGCATCTCGCCCGACTATTACTGCATGGACGGCACCATCCCGCGCAAGGAACTGCCGCGCGTGCTGCACGGCATGCGCGAGTTGTCGCAGAAATATGGGCTCGGCGTCGCCAATGTCTTTCACGCCGGCGATGGCAATCTGCACCCGCTGATCCTCTACGATGCCAACGTGCCGGGTGAACTCGACAAGGCCGAAAGCTTCGGCGCCGACATTTTGCGGCTCTGCGTCAAGGTCGGCGGCGTCCTCACTGGCGAACATGGCGTGGGCGTCGAGAAGCGCGACCTGATGCCGGAAATGTTCAACCAGATCGACCTCGACCAGCAGATGCGCGTCAAATGCGCCTTCGATCCCAACCACCTGCTCAATCCGGGAAAAGTCTTCCCGCAGCTCCGCCGCTGCGCCGAACTCGGCCGCATGCACGTGCATCGCGGGCAGGTGGCGTTTCCCGACATTCCGAGGTTTTGAGGTGATGTCGTCTCAGAATAGGGGTTCCTCGCCCCCGCAAAGCGGGGGAGAGGTGGCTCGGGCGCAGCCCGAGTCGGAGAGGGTGACGCCCGCACCAAGCCGCCGCTCGCCTGAGAAGATTGCGCGTGCTCGCACACTTCGTCACGGCGACAATCAGGCTGAAGCGTTACTCTGGACCGAGCTAAAGGCCAGAAGGCTCGGCGGGTACAAATTCGTACGGCAGATGCCGATCGGACCATACTTCGCCGATTTTACCTGTCGTAGCGAAAAGCTGGTCGTCGAACTTGACGGAAGTCAGCACTCCGAGAATTCCTATGACCGGCGACGCGACGAGTTCATGCGCGGTGAGGGATTTTCGGTGCTGCGTTTCTGGAATGTCGACATTCTCAAAACTCGCCGGATTGTCTGCGAGACCATTCTCGCGGCACTGGAGGGGCGAATAGCCGAAGACGTGGTCGCCACAGATCTGAGGTTTGTTTTCGTGCCCAAGAAGATTGGGGGCGACGTTCTATGATTGCCCCTCTCCGTCTCGGGCTCCGCCCGAGCCACCTCTCCCCCGCCTTGCGGGGGCGAGGAACCCAAGCTCTGCCGAAGTCTGATTTGCTGTTCAAACAATTCTCGCTCGACAGGATCGCGCGCAAGGAAGTGACGCTCGCTTTTCGCCGCTGGAAGCGGCTGGCTGTCGGTGCAGCACCTTGACCACCTTCACCCCCTCCACCTCAGACGAAGTCCTCTCCACCGTCGCCTGGGCGGCGGCGGAAGAGTCGCCGCTCGAAATCCTGGGCCATGGCTCCAAGCGTGGCGTCGGCCGTCCGCTGCAGACGGAGCACACGCTCGACCTGTCGAGGCTCACCGGCGTGACACTTTATGAACCCGCCGAACTGGTGCTGTCAGCGAAAGCCGGCACGCCGCTGGCCGAGATCGAGAAACTGCTGGCGGAGAACGGCCAGCAACTGGCGTTCGAGCCGATGGACTATGGTCCGTTGCTGGGCGGCGAGCCGGGCAAAGGCACGATCGGCGGCGTGCTCGGCGCGAACTTGTCCGGTCCGAGGCGGCTGAAGGCCGGTGCGGCACGCGACCATATCCTCGGTATCAATGGGGTCTCCGGCCGGGGCGAAGCCTTCAAATCCGGCGGCCGCGTGGTCAAGAACGTCACCGGTTATGATCTATCGAAGCTGATGGCCAACAGCTGGGGTACCTTGGCCGTTTTCACCGATGTCACCTTCAAGGTACTGCCTGCGGCCGAAGCCGAAGTCACCCTGGCGATCAGAGGATTGCTTGATGATGCGGCGGCCGCCGCGATGGCGATGGCACTCGGCTGCAGCGCGGAAGTGTCGAGCGCTGCCTATTTGCCGGAGCGCATTGCCGCGCGCGTCGCCGGCGGCGCGCTCGGCAGTGACGCCGCCACGTTGCTGCGCGTCGAGGGCTTTGGCCCGTCCGTTGCCTACCGTATTGCAGCGCTGAAGACGCTGCTTGGCAAGGCTGGGCCGCTGGAGGAAATTTCCGGTGAGGCCTCGCGGCTGATCTGGCGCGACATACGCGATATCAGGCCCTTCGCCGATGGCGGCGAGAAACCGGTCTGGCGCGTGTCGATGGTGCCTTCGCAAGCGCACCAGATGGTCCTGACCTTGCGCATGCAGGCCGCTGTCAGCGCCTTCTATGACTGGCAGGGCGGACTGGTGTGGCTGCGCATGGAAGAGGGCGACCCGGAAGCGGCTCTGTTACGGGGGCTTTTGCGCAAACATGGCGGCGGCCACGCGACGCTGGCGCGCGCGGCGCCCGCCCATCGCACGGCGCTGCCGGTGTTCGAACCACAGGCGCCGGCGCTTGCCGCGCTCAGCCTGCGCCTGAAGCAGGAATTCGACCCGAAAAACATCCTCAATCCCGGCCGCATGGCCTAGGACATCAGATGCAGACGAATTTCTCATCCGCCCAGCTTGCCGATCCGCATGTCGCTGAATCGGAAAAGATCCTGCGCAAATGCGTGCATTGCGGTTTCTGCACCGCCACCTGTCCGACCTATGTGACGCTTGGCAACGAGCTCGACTCGCCGCGCGGGCGCATCTATCTCATCAAGGACATGCTGGAAAACGGCCGTCCCGCCGACAAGGAGATCGTCACCCATATCGACCGCTGCCTGTCGTGCCTGGCCTGCATGACCACCTGTCCATCGGGCGTCAACTACATGCATCTTGTCGACCACTCCCGCGCCCATATCCAGGAGACCTACAAGCGGCCGCTGCTCGACCGGCTGACCCGTTCCATGCTGGCCTTTGTCTTGCCCTACCCTCAACGCTTTCGCGCCGCGCTCAAACTGGCGAAACTGGGCAAGCCGTTCATTGGCTTGTTCGAGAAGATCCCGGCGTTGAAGCCGCTCGGCGCGATGCTTAAGCTGGCCCCGGCATCGATCCCCGGGGCTTCGCCGATGGCCTCGCCGGGCATTCATGTCGGGCGGGGCACGAAAAAGGGGCGCGTCGCCATCCTTACCGGCTGTGCGCAATCGGTACTCGACCCCGCCATCAACGACACGACGATCTCTCTGCTGACGCGGCTCGGCGTCGAGGTCGTGGTGCCCAAGGGCGAAGGCTGCTGCGGCGCGCTGGTTCATCACATGGGACGCGAGGAGGCAGCGCTTGCTTCGGCAAGGCAGAATGTCGACGCCTGGACACGCGCCATCGAACAGGGCGGTCTCGATGCCATCATCATCACTGCCTCAGGCTGCGGCACGACGATCAAGGACTACGGCTTCATGCTGCGGCTGGATCCGGCCTATGCCGACAAGGCCGCGCGTGTGTCGGCGCTGGCCAAGGACATCACCGAGTATCTCACCGCCATCGATCTGCCCGAGCCGGTGCGCAAGCCGGGCACCGTTGTCGCCTATCATTCCGCCTGCTCCATGCAGCATGGTCAGAAGATCATCCGCCAGCCGAAGGAGTTGCTGGCCAAGGCCGGTTTCATCGTCCGCGAGCCGCGTGAAGGGCATCTCTGCTGCGGCTCGGCCGGCACCTACAACATCCTGCAGCCCGAGATTTCGGCCAGGCTGCGCGACCGCAAGGTGAAGAACATCGAGGCGACCGGCGCTTCGATCATTGCCACCGGCAACATTGGCTGCATCACCCAGATTGCGTCCGCCGCGAAGCTGCCAGTGGTGCACACGGTAAAATTGCTCGACTGGGCCTATGGCGGACCGAAGCCAGACGGTGTGCTCGAGGACAGCCTCGTCGCGGCAGAATAAGGACCGGGAGCCTACTCCGCCGCGAGCCTGTCCGCCGTACCGTAAGTCGCCTCGTAGAGCGCGCGCTGCCGGCTGAGCGCCACCATCGTGTTGCGCAGCAGGATCGCCACCGTGATCGGGCCGACGCCGCCTGGCACAGGCGTGATCCAGGAGGCGACCTCGCGCACGCTTTCGGTGTCGACGTCGCCGACAATGCGGCTCGCCCCATCCGGCCCGATTTCGGAATTGATGCCGATGTCGATGACGGCAGCCCCTGGTTTCACCATGTCGGCCTTGATCAGCCGCGGCTTGCCGACGGCGACGAACAGCGCATCGGCGCGGCGTGCATGGGCGGCGACCGAGCGCGTCATGTGGTGGCAGACCGTGACGGTCGCGCCTTCGCTCATCAGAAGGAAGGCGATCGGCTTGCCGACGATTTCCGAATGGCCGACGACCACGACTTCCAGGCCCTTGAGATCGAGGCCTGTCTCCTTCAGCAACTCGACCGAGGCGGCCGCCGTGCAGGGCGCCAGATCGAGCTGGTTGTAGACGATGTTGCCGATCGAGGCCGGATGCATGCCCTCGACATCCTTCAGCGGATGCACCGCCGCCTGCAGCGTCTTGATCGGGATATGGGCGGGAACCGGCCGCTGGATGATGATGCCGGTGACGCGCGGATCGGCGTTCAGGCCATGGATTGCCGCTTCCAGCTCGCCTGAAGTGATAGTGGCGGGAAAGCGCCTTTCCTCGAAATCGATGCCGGCGAGCTGAGCCTTGGCGCGCTGGTTGCGGACATAGACATCGACGGCATCGGTGTCGCCGACGGTGATCGAGATCAGCTTGGGCGGAAAACCCTCGGCTTTGGCAATCGCCGCATCCTGACGCACGGCGGCGATGATGCGCTGGGCAACCGGGCCGCCCTTGAGATAGCGGCTGTCGTCGGACAGGGACATGGGTGGACTCTTTCTCTCGTTGGCGCCGACATAGCAAAAGAACATCGGAAATGTCAGCACGAAAGCGAACCGCGATGCCTTTTTTGCGCGACGCAACGCCGCGGAACGCCTCCTACCCAACCAAAAAGGAAGGGCAGCGCGGTTCCCCGCACTGCCCTTCCTGACCGACCGCATCCCCATACGGCCCGTCCCCCTTATTTCTTCCGACCCCGGAAAACGATGCGTCTCCGGATCAGGTGATTCGCGAAATTATATCACCTCGACCGTGGTTCCGACATTGACCCGTTCATAAAGGTCGACGACGTCCTCGTTGCGCATGCGAATGCAGCCCGACGACACCGCGCCACCGATCGTCCAGGGCTGGTTGGTGCCATGGATGCGATATTCGGTCGTGCCGAGATAGAGCGCGCGGGCGCCGAGCGGGTTCTCGATGCCGCCAGCCAGATAGGTCGGCAGGTAGCGGCCCTTGGCCGCTTCGCGCTTGATCATCTGCGCCGGCGGGCGCCAGTCCGGCCAGACACGCTTGTTGGTGATCTTGTGCGTGCCCGACCATTCGAAGCCCGGCTTGCCGGTGCCGACGCCGTAGCGCCGCGCCTTGCCGTTCTTCTCGACCAGATAGAGGAAATTCTCGCGGGTATCGATCACGATCGTGCCTGGCTTCTGCCCACCGTCATAGTCGACTTCCTGCGGCAGGTAGATCGGGTTGATCTGTGGGCGCATCACCATGCGCTTGGCCGGCGTCTGCACGGCGGCCGTCTGTACGCGGTCGGGCTGTGCTTGCGGCTGCGCATAGCGCAGGCGCGGCTGCTGCTGCGCGACCGAACGGTTCTGCCGCACGATGCCGGGCGCATGGCCAAGCTGCAGCACCCACGGGGCGGAAAGGTCGGGGCTCACCATCACGGGCGGCCTGTCGGCATAGCGGTCGCCGGCGGTGGATGGCGTGACGCCGGCCGCAAACACAGCCACGGCGCCGAGCAAGGGAAACAGGACTCTCTTCATCGGGAACGCACCTTGATCGTCTGATACAACCGGGTGGAAACGCTCCCCGGTTCGGCGATCATTGGCGCGCCAGCAGCAACCGAAACATGAATCGGAATGCTTAAAATTCGGAACTGTCAGTAAACCTTTTGGTGTGGTTACCGCCGCGTTCAGGAATCTGGTAAAGCCACGGTAAAGCAGCGCAAAAGCGCGTTAAGGAATGGATTTTAGCCATGCAACAAGAAAACACCGGCCTGCTCGCCGGTCCCGATGGTGTCGCGCGCTGCTTCTGGCATGGCAATCTGCCCGACTATCTGCACTATCACGATCATGAATGGGGCCGGCCGGTGGCCGACGACCGCAGGCTGTTCGAAAAGATCTGCCTCGAGGGCTTCCAGTCGGGCCTGTCGTGGCTGACCATCCTGCGCAAGCGCGAGAATTTTCGCGAGGCCTTCGCCGGCTTCGACTTCGACAAGGTCGCTGCCTTCACCGACAAGGATGTCGAGCGCCTGCTCGGCAATGCCGGCATCATCCGCCATCGCGGCAAGATCGTCTCGACCATCAACAACGCCAAGCGCGCTCGCGAAATGGCCGACGAATTCGGCTCGCTGGCCGCCTGGTTCTGGAAGTTCGAACCCGGCAAGGCGGAGCGGCCCGAGATCGTTGATCTCGCCCATCTGCGCGCCAACCCGACCACGGCGGTCTCGGTACGGATTTCGAAGGAATTGAAGAAACGCGGCTGGAGCTTCGTCGGCCCGACCACGGTCTACGCCTTCATGCAGGCCATGGGCCTGGTCAACGACCATCTCGAAGGCTGTGTCTGCCGTAAGGAAGTTGAGAAGGAACGGAAGGCATTCAAGCGGCCGAAGTAGCGGCGGCGCCTACGCCCCGGCGCCGGCCTATCAGGCGCCGATGGTTCTGGACATGTAAAGCCCGGCGAAGATGGCCGCCACGATGGCAAGGGCAGGGTAGATCACCAGCAGTCCGGTTACTAGCGCATCGCGCATGGTGGGCCCGACGGCTTTACCGCATGTCGGCTCGAATGGGCCTGCCGCGTGGCTGGTCATCGTATGAGTGTGGGTGTTGGCAGGGCGTAGATGCGCACATACGTCGCTGGCGTCAACGATATCGAATTTCCGTCCCGTCGCCATCGCCAAATCCCCTTGTCTCCGCGCGATTTGTCGGCTGCGATTGTGGCGGCACAATGCTGCGCTTGTGGCGGAATTGGTGCACTTGCGTAGTGGTTTGGTGCGGCTTGCCGAAGCGGCCTTCGCCCGGCCTTGCCGCACCAATCAGCATCGGTTAGGACACGCGCGTTGCGAAAACCGCAACATTGTTGACCTGCAAACATCACGAAACACCGGGCAAAGATCTCATGGCCGACAAATCGGAAAAGACGAAAGCGCGGCTGCCGCGCGGGTTTGCCGACCGCAGCGCCGAGGACATCCGCGCCGTCGAGAAGATGATGGCGACGATCCGCTCGGTCTATGAGCTTTATGGTTTCGAACCCGCCGACCAGCCGCTGATCGAATATACGGATGCACTGGGAAAATTCCTGCCCGACCAGGACCGGCCGAACGAAGGCGTGTTCTCCTTCCAGGACGATGACGATCAGTGGTTGTCGCTGCGTTACGACCTGACCGCGCCGACCGCGCGTTTCGTCGCCGAGAATTTCGAGCGCCTGCCCAAACCCTACCGCAGCTACCGCTCGGGCTGGGTGTTCCGAAATGAGAAGCCCGGCCCCGGCCGCTTCCGCCAGTTCATGCAGTTCGACGCCGACACGATCGGCACGCCGGGCGTCGCCGCCGATGCCGAAATGGCGATGATGATGGCCGACGTGATGGAAGCGCTCGGCATCAAGCGCGGCGACTACGTCATCCGCGTCAACAACCGCAAGGTGCTGGATGGGGTGCTGGAGGCGATTGGCCTTGGCGGCGACGAGAATACGGGACGCCGGCTGACGGTGCTGCGCGCCATCGACAAGCTGGACAAGCTGGGGCCGGAAGGCGTGCGGCTCCTGCTTGGCCCGGGGCGCTGGGATGGCGGCAAGGAAGGCGAGGGCGACTTCGCCAAGGGCGCCGGGCTGAACGACGCACAGGCCGAAGCCGTTCTTCTTGCGACAGCAAAGGGCCAGGCTCGCCAGGATTCCAACGTCGGCGCGAACACGACCTACCAGGAGGGCGTTGGCGAACTCGCGACGATTGAAGCCCTGGTCAGGGCCGCGGGATATGGCGAGGACCGTATCGCCATGGACCGCTCGGTTGTGCGTGGCCTCGAATATTACACCGGCCCCGTCTTCGAGGCCGAACTCCTTGCTGAAATCCCCAACGAGGACGGCCAGATCGTGCGCTTCGGTTCGGTCGGCGGCGGCGGGCGCTATGACGGTCTCGTCTCGCGCTTTCGTGGTGAGCCGGTGCCGGCAACCGGCTTTTCCATCGGCGTCTCCAGGCTGGTGACGGCGCTGAAGAATCTCGGCAAGCTCGACAGCACCGATGTGATCGCGCCAGTGGTCGTGCTGGCGATGGACAAGGATACGGAAAGCCTCGGCCGCTACCAGAAGATGGTGGCGGAGTTGCGCGCCGCCGGCATCCGTTCCGAAATATATCTTGGTGGCGCCGGCATGAAGGCGCAGCTCAAATATGCGGACAGGCGCGGCTGCCCGGTCGCAATCATCCAGGGCGGCGACGAACGCGCCAAGAGTGAACTGCAGATCAAGGACCTGATCGAAGGCGCGCGCATGTCGGCCGAGATTACCGACAATGCCGAATGGCGCGCGGCGCGGCCGGCGCAGGTGACGGTCGCTGAGGGTGATCTGGTTGCGGAGGTGAAGAAGATTTTGGCGGCGCAGGCCGAGGAGAGGGCACGTGGCAAGTAGAGGCCGCGTTCTGTCGCGCCGTGGAGCGCCGACCTTCGGTCGACCCACTGATCTCAAACCAGAGGGTCGTGCGATGCGAGGGCGCGCTCCATGACCTCCCGCTACCCCGTCATCTCAACCGACATCACCAACCTCTTCGCCGCCCGCGACACGCACGCGGTCGAGGTCGCCGTCCTCCAGCCGGCGGACCCCTTCCTCGACATGGCCGGCGAGGATTTGCGCCGCCGCATCTTCCTCACCGAAAGCGAGACCGGCCAGACACTGTGCCTGCGGCCGGAATTCACCATCCCGGTCTGCCTCGACCATATCCGCTCGCAAGCCGGGACGCCGCGCCGTTATTCCTATCTGGGCGAAGTGTTTCGCCAGCGCCGCGAAGGCGGCAACGAATTCTTCCAGGCCGGCATCGAGGATCTCGGCGATCGCGACACGGCGCAAGCCGATGCCCGCTCCGTGGCCGACGCGCATGCGCTGCTCACGCTGGTGCTGCCCGGACAGTCGCTAGCGGTCACGCTCGGCGACCAAGGCATTTTCGAGGCGGTGCTCGCCGCCCTCGGGCTGCCGCGCGGCTGGCGCATGCGGCTGGCCCGTGCCTTCGGCTCGGCGCCGATGTTGCAGGCAGCCCTTGCCGATCTCGCCAACCCGCCCCGTAACGGCCAGCTTTCCGGTCCGGTCGCCGCACTTGTCCTCGACGGTGATCTCGAGGGCCTCTCGGCGCACATTGCCGGTGGCATGGAGGAAGCGGGGCTGTCGGCATCGGCCGGCCGTTCGCCGTCCGACATTGCGCGGCGATTGATCGAGAAAGCCGAATTGCGCAGTGTGCGGCTGTCAAACGAGGCCTTCGCGGCGCTGAAGGGATTTTTGGCGATCGACGTGCCGCTCGATGGCGCGGCGCGGGCGCTGGAGACCTTCGCCGACGGCGCCGGGCTTTCGCTGGGCGCCGCGCTTGAAAAGTTTGCTGCCCGCGCCAGGGCGATCGAGGCGCATGGTTTGCCCGCGGGAAAAATCCGCTACGACGCCGCCTTCGGCCGTCCGCTCGATTACTACACCGGTGTGGTCTTCGAGATCGCCGCGCAGGATGGCGAGCGTCCCTTGGCCGGTGGCGGCCGTTACGACCGGCTGCTGACGCTGCTCGGCGCCAGGACCGCGATCCCCGGTGTCGGCTTTTCCGTCTGGCTCGACCGCATCGAAGCGTTGCGGGAGACGGCACGATGATCACGCTGGCGATCCCGTCGAAGGGCCGGCTGAAAGAGCAGGCGCTGGAGGTGCTGGCCAAGGCTGGCCTTGCCATCAGCCTGCCCGGCGACGAACGCAAATATCACGCCCGCGTCGAGGGCCTGGACAATGTCGAGGTCGCCTTCCTGTCGGCTTCCGAGATAGCCGGCGAGATCGGCCAGGGCGCGGTCGATCTCGGCATCACCGGCGAGGACCTGGTGCGGGAAAATCTCGGCGATTGGGAGGTCCGCGCCGAGATCGTGGCCCGCCTCGGCTTCGGCCATGCCGATGTCGTGGTGGCGGTGCCCGAAATCTGGCTCGATGTCGACACCATGGCCGACCTCGACGACGTCGCCGCCGATTTCCGCCAGCGCCATGGCCGACGCCTGAGGATCGCCACCAAATACTGGCGGCTGACGCAGCAATTTTTCTCGCAGAAACACGGCATCCAGGTCTATCGCATCGTCGAGAGCCTCGGCGCCACCGAAGGCGCGCCGGCCGCCGGGCTTGCCGATGTCATCGTCGACATCACCACCACAGGCTCGACGCTGCGTGCCAACCATCTCAAGGTGTTGAGCGACGGCGTCGTCCTCAAATCGCAGGCCTGTCTGGTGGCATCGAAGAAGGCCCGCGCCGCCAGCGATGAAGCCATCCTGCGCGACATCGTCACGAAAATGAGCGCTCTCCCTCCCCCTTGAGGCTAGCGTGCGCACACATTTGATTTGGCGGTGGTCAGTATGGATTTGCAAGAACGAAGCCCTCGACAATGGCGTGGAAGCGTTTGAGGCCGTTGCTGAAGGTGACCGGGCCCGGCGGGCGCTCCTTTGGATAGCCGTTCCA